>JAJRUH010000176.1 GCA_024277895.1 Bacteroidota bacterium
AAAACTTTTTTCGATTTTCCCGAAATTGAAGAAGTTATTTTGTTCGGTTCAAGGGCTATGGGAAATTATAAACCAGGCTCTGATATTGATATTGCCGTAAAAGGCAAAAAAGTTTCCGACAAAACAATAAACAAACTTTCTGTTATCCTTAATCAACAAATTCCCGTTCCTTACCAAATTGATATTATTAATTTTGAAATAATAAATAATGAAAATTTAACAGAACACATTAATAATCACGGCAAAACAATTTATTTAAAAAATAAAACTTACATCAACGGAGCAACAAGCATATCACCGCAAAATTCACTTAATTTTAATGAATTTGCCGAAAATATGCTCGAATATGAAGATGATTTTTTAAAATCGGTAAAACCGAATTATAAAGAATATATGAAGCCCATTGAAGCAAGGCGTATGAGCAAAACCGTAAAAAACGGTATTATTTGCTCGCAAATTGCTATGCAACAAGCCGAAACGGAAATGCCGGATGCCGTAATTTTCGGAACCGGATTGGGAATTGTTTCCGATACCGAGAAATTTCTTGAAAAAATGCTTTACGACAATGAGCAATACCTTACTCCTACTTCATTTATTCAATCTACGCACAATACCGTTGCCGCACAAATTGCTCTCAAAATTAAATGCCATAATTATAATTTCACATACGTTAATCGCGGATTTTCTTTTGAAAGTGCTTTGCTTGATGCCGTTATGCACATAAAAGAAGGTAAGGAAAACATACTTTTCGGCGGCGGCGACGAAATGACGGAACATTATTACAGAATAATTAAAAAAACAGGAATGTGGAAAAAAAATCCCGTAAAAAATACCGAATTTCTGAAATATAACACAACCGGAGTTTTATGCGGCGAAGCGGTAAGTTTTTTTATTTTGTCAAACGAAAAAAAACAAGAAACTTTTTCGGAATTTAAAGACCTTAAAATGTTTTATAAACCCGAAAATTTATCTGAAATAAAAAACACAATAAATAAATTTTTATCCGACAACAATCTGCAATATTCTGATATTGACCTTATTATAACAGGACATAACGGAGATAAAGAAAACGATAAAATTTTCAACTCCGTTCTTTCGGAAATTTTTCCCGGAATACCCGCCGCTTACTTCAAACATCTTTGCGGTGAATTTCAAACGGCAAATGCCTTTGCTTTTTGGCTGGCAAACAACATTATTAAACATCAAAAATATCCCGATTTTATTAAATTAAATGATAAAATTCCGGATAAAATCGAAAACGTTCTGATTTACAATCACTACTTTAACATAAATCATTCACTAATTTTATTATCGAAACCGTAAAACTATGTCGGGTTTCAAAAAGGCAAATATTTTATTTTTTTTAGTTTTGGTAATTCTTTTATTATCAGCAATTTATTACGGTTTTTCAGCTTGGTTTTTAATAATTCCGGCAGTAATTTATTTTATTCTGCTGTTTTTCGGTTCAAAAAATATTTGTTCGCAATTTTATATTAAAACAAAATGCAAATCGGAAGACAAAAGTAAAGTACACTTAACATTTGATGACGGACCGCATCCCGAAATAACTCCCGAAATTTTAGCGATTTTAAAAAAACATAATCAAAAAACAATATTTTTTTGCACAGGTCAAAACATTGAAAAATATCCCGAAACAGCTGAAAAAATTACGACAGAAGGTCATATAATAGGAAATCATTCTTATTCTCATTCTTATTATTTTGATTTCTTCAGAACAAAAAAAGTTATTGAAGAGCTTGAAAAAACAAACAAATTAATAAAAGAAGTTACGGGAAAGGATTGCACAATTTTTCGACCGCCCTACGGAGTTACAAATCCGAATATTGCAAAAGCCGTTAAAAAAACAAATATGCAGGTTTGGGGATGGAATATTCGTTCGCTTGATACGGTAAAAAACAAAAAACAAGTTTTAAAAAGATTAAAAAAAGCAAAACCGGGAGATATTATTCTTTTTCACGATACAAAAGTTAATACACCGGAAATTTTAGACAATTTTTTGCGTTTAAATAAAAAATAACAAAACCGATATGAAAATTTTAATAAGCATAACTTTACTTTTATCAACTACCTTAAGTTTCTCACAAACAGGCAATTTCAGAAAAGTTACAAATCCCGAAGCAATTGTTCAAAAACTTAATGCATCATCAAAAAACACAAAAACAATTGACAGCGATTTTAAACAATTCAAGCACCTTGATATTTTGGAAAATGATATGGAAAGCACGGGGCATTTCAGCTATTCCGCTCCGGACAAAGTGCGTTGGGAATATTTGCAACCGTATAGATATCTGATTGTTATGAATACGGGAGCTATGTGGATTAACGACGGAAGCAAAACAAAAAAATACGATACGCAATCGAACAAAATGTTTAAAGAGATTAACGATTTAATGGTGGGAATGCTGCAAGGAAAAATTCTTAACAGCAATAAATTTTCCGTTTCATTTTTTGAAAACAACAAGCAAATATCGGCGAAACTTACGCCTAAAACTTCTTAAATGAAAGAATTTATAAGCAGTATGCACTTATATTTCGATAAAAAAAATTATCAGGTAACAAAAATAAAAATGCTTGAACTTTCAGGAGATTACACACTTATTGAATTTTATAACAGAAAAATAAATATTGAAATCCCGAAATCAAAATTTATGATAAAATGATGCTGATTTTTTATGATTATAAAAAACTGATATGAAGAATAACAATTTCAAACACAGCGAAATAACTTCAAAAATAATTAAAACATATTATAATGTTTACAACGAATTAGCTTACGGTTTTTTGGAAAAAATATATGAAAATGCGATGATGATTGAATTGGTAAATTCAAGATTAGATTGTAAAAGACAATTTCCGATTGATGTATGGTATCAAAATAAAAAAATAGGCGATTATTTTGCTGATATAATGGTCGAAAACAAAGTAATTATTGAACTCAAAGCAGTTGAAAATTTAATTAAAAACACGAAGTTCAATTAGTCCATTATTTAAAAGCCACAGGAGTTGAAGTCGGATTACTGCTTAATTTCGGACCCGAACCTAAATTTATCAGACGAGTTCTGACAAATGAATATAAAAACAGCATTCTGCAAAACCGAAAATCATAATTAATAAGTGTTAATATCCGTCAAAAAAAATAATAATAAATCTGCGTATATCAGCGTCATAAAAAACAAAATCATAAAAATCCGCGTTTATCTGCGTCAAAATATGAAAAGCAAACTATACATAATCCTGTTTTTTCTGATTCTGCAATCTTGCATTACCGGAAAATTTACCCCTGCCGATAATTATTCTCAATACAAGAAAGTATTTGCCGACACCTCAAAATCATATATTTACAGAGCCGGAATAAAACTTTACGACAATGATTTTTCCGGATTAATAATCATAAAACCTGAATCCGAAGGACACAGAGTCGTTTTTTTGAATGAAATAGGAATGAAATTTTTCGATTTTGAAATTCTGAAGAATTCATATAAAGTTCATCATATTTTTGAACCGATGAACAAAAAAATGCTGATAAAATTATTAATAAATGACTTCAGGTTAATTTTAATGTCAGATTTTTCCGAGAAAAAATATTTTTTAAAAGAAAAAAAATCCGATAATATCGCAGTGCAGCTAAAAAAAGTAAAAGAAATTTATATTTTTGACAAGCAAACACTACTTCCCGAAAATGCTTTTAAATATTCCGTTTTCGGAAAAAATACTTTCTTAAAATTTGAAAAATACAAAAATGAAATTCCTCAAAAAATAAATATTAAACACAAAAGAATTAAATTTGAAATGTTTTTAACCTTCATAAAATAAAAAATGCTCCTTAACGATTTTTACAAAATATTAAAAATAAACAAAATAAGCGATAATGAAATTGTTGCCGAAATAAGCATCAATGCCGAACATAAAATTTTTAACGGACATTTTCCTGAAAATCCGGTTGTTCCGGGAGTTGTAAGCGTGCAAATAATTAACGAAATTTTGTCAGAATACCTCAACAAAAAATTAATGACATCAAAAGCCCGCAACATAAAATTCCCCGCAATGATAAACCCGAAAATAAACTCTGAACTAAATGTAAAAATTAATTTCTCGCAGCCGGAAAAAAACACTTATAAAATTAATGCTGAAATATATTTTAAAGAAACTGTTTTCTTGAAATTTAACGGAAACTTTAACTTTTAACTTTTAACTTTCAACTTTTAACTTTTAACTTTCTGCTACTTAATATTCAAACCCAAAGTGCCTTTAAACTGCTTAAATTTGCTTTCTCGCTTTTCAATTGAAATAAAATTATTATCAAAAGCCGGAACAGGGTTAATTTTCGGCGATTTTAAATTCATAAAAGTATCAATTTGACTGAAAATAAGGGGAATAGAACGAATATCCAAAGAATTATCCGTTTTAAATTTCCAAACCGTAAAATTTTGAACAGGATCGGTTGCCAAAGCAATTTTCTCAAAACCGTGTTTTCGGGCAAGTTTGTATGAATACCAAAGATTTTCCGTGCTGTGTTCGGCTATGGTATCGGTAAAAATAATGCTGTCCGGAATACCGAGTTTAACCGCATACAATTTCATTACAATTGCCTCGTAATAAGGAGTATATACCGCCGAACCGGAATAAATAATATGCTCGGCAATACCTCTTTTCCAAAGTAAATACGACCAATATACCCGCATTTTCATAACATCGTTCCACTCTTTGCCGTGATACGGAACACCGGGAACGATAATCGCATCGTAAGGTGCATATTTTACGGCTCTTTTGTAGATTTTTTCGGAACATCCGAAAAGAAATACAAGCAAAAATATACCTGAAAATATTTTTAAAATTTTAATTTTCATTTATTTCTTTCAAGCGATTTTCAATATTTCTTTTCTCCGGTAAGGTCGTAACTTCTTTTGTAAGAGCAATTTTATAAAATCCCTCCGCTTTGTCGAATTTCCCTTTTTCAAAATAATAATCCCCCGCAACTTGGTAGGTGTAAAAATATTCCGGATTAGTTTTCAAAAATTCGTCAATATCTTTTTCCGAAACGGTTTCCTTTTCGTTTTTTGAAGCTGATTTTATCTTGTCTTTCAGTTTTTTAAACTTTATAAACATCTGATAATCTTCTGAATACAAAAAAGTGTCGGGAGGAATTGTAAGACTGTCGATATAAAGTTCTCTGTTTTCGGTCATAGCCGGAAAAACGGCAAAAACACTGTCCAAATCGTAGCAAACATATTTTCCGAGTTGATAAGGGTTCGTCGAAATCCAAAATTTAAGTTCGCCGGGTTTAAAAATTATCGAATGGTGCGAAATAAGCTGACAAATATTTTTTTCGTTGCCCATACCTATATTTTTATCGTGCAAACCTTTTTTGTTTCGCAAAATTTCGGCAGCCGCTTTATAATCAATTTTTTCATAGCCGGAAATTAACTCCTTCATACGTTTAAAGCGATACATAGAAGAACTTTCCTTAATATCTTCGATATTAAGTTCGGTATTTTTCAATTTATCCGATTGAAAATGATTTGGTCCGATAACGACATCGGTTTTCGGATAAAATAAAGCACATTTTGTCGGAGTTTTTTCGATTATTGCCGTTGCATTGTCCTTTGCGGAGCCGATCATAATTGCTTCCGAAACAAATGCTTTTCTTTTTTTCGCAATCTTAAATGCTTCTTGAATATTTCCGGCATATTGAAGTATTTCTCTTGCTATCAGCGAAATAGGGTCTGCCGAAGATAACGGAATTTCCGATTTTGCGGCATTCAGGGTAACCGTAAGCCCTCGGTCGTTCATTCCGGAAACGGTTCCGATAAAACCTCCCCAGGTTATTTCGACAAATTTATGTCCTTCGGCGGGATTGTAAAAAGTTACAATTTTATCTTCGGCAAATTTATCGCCTACGTAAAAATCGAAATTTCTGCCTATTATCAATTTTCCGTCTGCCGATTTTGAATTATTACAAGAAAAAGACGTGCATCCCACTTTTGCAACATTCTGAACGGCGTGTCCTATGTCGTGTGCGGCGTGGTAATTCAAAATTCGTTCGTAATTTGTTCCTATATACAAATAATCTTTCGATGCCGATTCGGATACGCCGTATATTTCTTTCAGATATTCTTCCGGCACGTATTCGTCCATATTCCGGTTAAACCAAGCCGTCATATATTTCATAAAATTCAGAATTTTTTTCGACGGTATCATTTTATTTATTTCTTCCACAAAAGCATCTTCTTGTTTTTTGCCGAGTTCGGCGGTAAGCTTTCCGTTGTAAACACCTCTTTCAAAGGGTTTTCCTTCAACGTAAAGTTCAAAAAGTCCGCTTTCGCTTTTTCGCAGACGATTATTTTTTATTCCGTAAAAATTTTCTCCGAGTTTTATTCTTTTTTCGTTTAAAGAAGAAATATCAGCAATTTTAGGTGTCGGCATTTTTATTGCCTGAAAAAAATAAATTACAAATCCTATTATAAATAATAACAATGTTAAAAAGAAAAATTTCAAAAATTTTCCGAACTTGTGTTTTTTTATATTCCTTTTCATAAAGACTTATTAACTTTTAACTTTATAAACTTTCTGCATTACTAATTTTAGACATAACGAACATTCAACTGTGTTTTCTGAAATCAAAAAAAAAGAGTTTATTTGCACTCGCTATGAAAGCCGAAAATTACCATAAAATATTTAAAGAAAAAAAATGTTGCGTTTTATTGCCGACCTATAACAATGCTTCTGCTTTGCCGAAAGTTATTAAAAATGTAATGCAATATACTGATGATATTATTGTCATAAATGACGGCTCAACCGATAATACCATCGAAATTCTGAAACAATTTCCTGATGTTATTGATTTAAGTTATGAACAAAACGAAGGAAAAGGTTTTGCATTGCGTGCCGGAATGAAACTTGCCGAAAATCTTGGTTATGAGTTTGCAATTACTATGGACACCGACGGGCAACATTTTGCTTCTGACCTGTCTCAATTTCTTAAAAAAATCGAAGATAAAAAAGATGCGATAATTATAGGTGAGAGAAATAGAAACCGACAAGACCAAAAGCAAGGCAGCAGTTTTGCCAATAAATTTTCAAATTTTTGGTTTTGGGCAGAAACGGGTATAAGGCATATTGATACGCAATCGGGTTTTCGTTTATATCCTTTGAAAAAAATTAACGAATTAAAATATTTTTCGTCAAGATATGAATTTGAAATTGAGGTTTTGGTTCGGAATGCCTGGCGAGGCATTGATATAGAGCAAGTTCCCGTAAATGTATATTATCCGCCCGAAAAAGAACAAGTTTCTCATTTTCGTCCTTTTAAAGATTTTTTCAGAATAAGTATTTTAAATTCAATTTTAGTACTTATTGCTTTTTTTTACGGTTTGCCGAAACGACTGTTTCATTACATTAAGAAGAAAAAATTTAAGCAAATTATCAAAGAAGACATTTTACAAACAAAAGACAGTAATTTGCAAATAAGTAAAGCCGTAGGTTTTGGTTTCTTTATGGGTATTGTACCTATTTGGGGTTGGCAAACGATTATGGCATTAGCTCTTTCGCAATATTTTAAATTGAATAAAGCCATTGTTATTCTTTCGGCAAATATCAGCATCCCTCCTCTTTTACCTTTTGTGCTTTTCGGAAGTTTTTATACCGGTGCAATTGTTACGGGAAAAGACTTAAATTTAATTCATTTCACATCAGGAATAAGTTTTAAAACAGTTTCGCAAGATTTAATGCAATATATTATCGGAGCTGTTGTTTTATCTGTAGTATCCGCGATAGTTACCGGATTAATTACATATTTATTGCTTAAAATTTTCAGGAAAAAGAAAAGTTTATAATATTATTTATCCGATGACTTTAAGTCATCGGATAAATTTATTGTATATCATTTTAAGACTTCCGGAGTTTTCAAATTTCACATAGTCATTTATATTTTCAAAATCAGAAAAATATTTTTCGAGAATACGTTCTCCCGTTTTTTTGTTTACCAAAAAGGTTATCGAAGCTTTTTTTTTCGCCGGTTTAAAACCGAGTTTTAAAAAAGCATCGCCTTTGCCCCAATCGAGGTCGATGTATGTCATTAAAGTATCGGGCTTGTATTTTCTTATATATGCCTGCAGCAACTTATCCAATCCTCCGATTACAGAATATCCGTTTTTTGAGCAAAAACGTATTAATTCTGCCGAACGGCTGCCGTCTTTAAATTGCCTTTGCGAAGCAAAAACCGCAACTGAAACTAATTCGTTTTTATAGAACAAACCGTATTTTGTTTTTGAATTTGCAGTGCCGTAGATATGATTTTCATTAAGAAAATTATCTGCTTCGGGTTTTGAAATTTTTTTTACGGTGCATTTTCGGGCAAAAATACGTTCACTTATTCCGAGAATTGATTTTACTTTACTTTTAATAATTTCAGGTTTTTGTATCTGCCAATCTTCGTAAATTATAAACTTATTATTAAAAAGATGTTTATCCGCATACTTTTCAAAAGTCAGAAAAATAAATTTCCGGTTTTGAAATATATCCGAATTGTTTTCGGAAATTAAAGATTCTAAAAAATTATTAAAATCAGTTTCGGTTTTCAACTTTTAACTTTCAACAGTTTAAATATGTACGCTTGGCGTTTCAACGCTCCAAACTTTTAGTTTTGCACTATGTTTATTTATTGTTATCACATTCATTTTTAACACTATCTGTCAAATACTCTATATTTTTTGTTGGCGTGTCGTTATTCTAATTTATACGGATTTTTACCTAATTTTTTACTCTCAGATTTTACTCTTCTTTCTAATTTCTTTATATCTTCTTCCGGTGGAAGTTCTTCCGGTTTAATTCCTCTTTGAAGTAAAATCTTTCTTACCGACCTGTTATTTGTTATATGCTCAGCAGATATTTGTCTTTCGGTATGTAAATCTTTTTCTTTTGTGTTAAACACTGTAATTTCTGTCGCAAAATCTTTTGCTTTAATTGTTATTGTAGGTAAAAAGTCTGCTAATGCTCTACCTTTTGGCACACCAAGTTTATTTTTCATTTGTTGGGTTGTTTTTCCAAATAATGCTTGGTCTCCTTTACTTCTTATAAGTCCAAAATTTTTGTCACTTCCGGTTGTTTCGTAGATTAACTCTGATAGTTCTTTTTCTGATAGTGTTAATTTTTGACGTGCTTTTAATCTTTCCCGGTCTTTTATTCGTTTTTCAATTAATTCAAATTTTCTTGTTTGAACAGCAAAATAATTTTGTGCAAAAGCAATTTCTTCTTTTCTGGGGTCTCCATTTTGTGCTATTAAATAACAAGCATATCTTGTGAGAATAATATCATTTATTTCTCTTTCTGTTCCCGAACCAATTTTGACCATTTTCCCGACGTCGGCAAAATGGTCGGAAATATTGTTACCGCTTGCTTCACAAGAAGTTTTTGCTTTGTTAATTACTTTCAGGAAATTATCCCATTTTGTATATCCGAGCAAATGTTGCAAGTCTCGTGCATACCAAAATTCAATACCGTTTTCAGTCGTATATGAATGACTTTCAAAGGTTTTCGTTAGTGATCTTATTATTTCTTTCTTCATTTTAACAAAAATACAGACTTTTTCTTTATGGTAAAAATCTTTGTTCTGATGCACGCCAACTTTCTACTTTCTACTTAAGAATAAGTAATTTTTCAAATTTTTCTGCAACTTCGCCGGAAGAAGAACGTAATTTTACGCGATATACATAAACGCCCCTGCCTATTCTGTTTCCGAAATCATCTGTTCCGTCCCAAGCAAAAGGACCTGCTCTGTATCCGTCGGCAGTAAAATTTGCTTCAATTGTTTTAACCAATTTTCCGGACACGGTAAAGATTTGAATTAAAACATCCAAATCTTGTCCGGCTTGGTTATGTTCGAACCAAAAATCGGTATGCGTCGTAAAAGGATTCGGATAATTCAGCAATCTGTCTATTGATAAATTTTCAGCTTCGGCAACAACAAAATCAAGATATTCTTCCGAAGAATTATTATAAACGTCCCAAGCTTTAAATTTGAGTTTATGTTCTCCCGGTTCTAAATCAAAAAGAAAATGCTCTACTGTTCCGCTTTTGTATGTATCTTCATCTGCTCTGTAATCGTCGTTCATAACAATAATATTTTGAATATCATTATCAATAACTGCCGTAATATCATGACCGATTCCGCCGGAAGCGGTATTTATGCCGTGTTCGTCATAAAGTTTTGCGTAAATACGCGGATTTGCATCCGTTATTCCTCCGGAAACGAAATTTTCATCATTCATATATAAGTTTATTTCAGGTCCTGTATTGTCTTCTTCATAATTATCGGAAATATCGCCTATTTTAAAATCAAAATCGTATCCTTTTGCATCTGTTACACCGTTTTCTGCATAATAACTGACTTTTCCGGTATCAACACTCAAAATAATATCTTTAGGGACAATAAAATTAAAAGAAAAATCACCGTTTTTAACTGTTGATTTACCCCGATATACAATATTATTACGGTCTTTATAGGTAAAAACACCGACATTGTCGTTATTTAGTGTATTTACAATCATTTCTTTATCATAAATCGTCGGGTAAACATATCCGTTAAAGCCGGTTAATTTATTTCCGCTTTTGTCGGTAAGAATTCCTGTAAAACTTGCGTTGCTCAATGCTTTTAAAGTATCAGTCTGAGAAACAGGGTGCCCGTTTACTAAAGTTGTAATAACTTTATTATCTGCCGGATAACCTAATTTAAGAGCAGGGTCTCCCATTAAAAAAAATATAAGTGCATTATTTGAATAATAATTATCTTTTGTAATGCGTATAATATCTCCGAGACGATATCTTTTTCCGTTACTAAAACTTTCAAATACATTATTATAGAATCGTGCGGATAATATACCGTTAGCTGCAATATATGCCAGACGTGCAGTTGTAAACATTGCTATTGCACCGCCTTTCGGATTTGTAAATACATATTCCCCCGCAGATTTGAAATTATAATCATCAAAACGAGTAAATTCACAAGTTGCAGTTACAAATAAAGGAAGTTTGTCAAAATTATGCCAACTGTTTATATCACTTATCGTTACAACCCTTTCATGAGCTAAACCTCTTACGCCCCCATGTCCCGTATAATTTATCAACAATGCTCCTTTTTGAACACGATTGTTTATGGCATTATTTACATCAGGATATCTTTGTCCGCCGGATTCGGTATATTCGGTAAAAGCATCCAAATAAATTTTTTCAATATTAAAAAACGGATATTTCTTTTTAATACTTTGTGTGAAACCGTCAGCTTGCTGCATATGAATATTATTGTTTTCATCATCCGCAATAAAACATAATTGATTTCTCCAATCTCCGAAAGTAGCAGGATCAAGATAGTGAATAATTTTAGCTATATAATCTTCGGCTTCTTCCGAAGAAGAAACAGGAATTCGTCCTATGCCTATATCTAAAGATCCATGAAGTGAATTTCCGGTATCCCCCTCTCCGTTGTCAAGATAGCCGAAAAAATCATCAGAAACAAGTGAACTCCCGATACTTACAGAATTACTTTGTTGATAAGTAATCATATAATTCCCGTTAATTCCTTCTCCGCTGCGATTGTCATAAGAACCATCTCCGAAAAGACATAAATATTTCAATGTATCTTCTCCCGATGCTCTGTCATAAACCATTTTCATATAATCCCTGATTGCAGAAAAATCGGGCATTCCGCAAGAAAATTCATTATATACTTGTTGTGTTGTTACAACTTTCACATTCATATTATCTCTCTGAGTATGAATATCTTTTAATTCATTCGCCTGAACCGAGAACCCCGGATATGTAATAATTATCATATCAGTTTTACCGGAAGTTGCATGCAAATTTTGATTCGGCACATCTTCAACATTTTCAAGGTCGGGTAATAAATAAGAAGAATTATCAAATGCAATAAATTCGTGCAAAGTATCTCCTGAAAGTTTAAATATTTGGGAGCTTCCCTGAGTGTTTGTATTTACCTTTATCGGCTTTGTTTTATCCGTAATATCCCAAAGTGTAACAGTGCTGCCTGCATTTTCTAACACATATTTTGATATCTTCCCCGAACCTGTTGTTTCTGTGTTTCTGAAAGAAAATTGTCCGCCGGTAAACTTTAAAGCACATTTTGTATTTATAAAAAGATAATCCAACCAAGCTTGTGCCGCCGGGCTGTTTCTGTGATAATTCAAATTAACGGAAAGAGTATTTCCTGAAGGAGCAGTAAAATTAAAATCTGTCGAAGAAGCATTTGCAAAATCATGCTCCCCTACATTTCCGAAGTTAACAGTTCCGGAACTTCCGCCGGCACTTACCGTAAAATAAGATAATGAAGATGTTGAAGCCGTTCTCACATATATATAAGAATTATTATAGCCGGTTAAATTAGGTAAAGAAAAATCAAATGTTTGATTTGTATTTATATCAAAAGATTCTCCGAACATTCTTCTTCCGGTATGTTCAATATGCAGATTATCAACTTCGTGAACAGCATAGGCATCATAAATTGTTATTGTTTGAGTTTCGGGTAAACTACTTGACGTTTCTGTTTTAATCGAATTATTATAGCCGCTGTTATAATCCGTTGTTAAAAAATAATAGGCATATTCGGAATAATATTGATGTTGCGGAATAAATCTGTTATTTGTTTTGTCAAAGTCCCATCTGTCAGGTCCTTGTCCGTAAAAATATACGGCATTATTTTGTATTAAAATATCATTTTCTGTTAAATCATCAGGCCGGTCATTCCCCGCAATCATCGGTAACCAACCGGCAGCATTTCCGAATATCCGAATATTTTGCGGATTATCAAAGCCCAAAGATTGCAATTGTTCAAATGTTATTTTATAAACTCCGCTTTTTTTAATTCTTATTTTTTTCCAAGTTCCGCTTCTTAATACAGAATTTAAAGTATAAGAAATTTTATTTTTTTTGTGAGATGTTATTTTTTTCTTTAATATTTTCAAATCAAATTTAATGATTTTCAACAATTTCCCGTTTTTTTCTTTAAACAGAGGCAAAAACTTAATTTGTATATACGGAACCCCTCGTGCAAAAAGAACAGAACTGTTAATATCTATTTCTGTTTTAACATTACCCAAATTTAAAACACCCTGTAAATCTTTACGCGACAAAGCAATATATTCGGCATTTTCAAGTTTTACCGTATATGAATATTCGGAATTATAAAATTGTTTTATATTTATATTTTCGGAATAATAAGGCAGTAAATCAGAATTAAAACTTGCAGCTCCTTTAAAATTCAGAAGGTGATAAGTTGTAACCGAATCACTTACAACACGATTTTTTTGCCATTTAATTTCTCTGTGAAATATTTGTGAAAACGAATTAAAATCGAAAAATAATAATGTAACAAATGTTAAAATAAGATATTTAAAATATTTCATACGATTAAATGAAATTTATTAACTTAATAAAATATTATCTTTTCCCTAAACGAATATTTCTTCTGTTGAGTATATCAGTTTTCGGTTTTTCATTATCCGATGCACAAAACTATCATTTTCCGGATGTATATTCGGAAAAAATTTTATTAAATCCTGCATTTTCCGGTTTATCCGATTTAACGGAAATAACTTTAAATTATTCCGTAAATTTTTATAATGACTTATATTCTGCAAGTTATAACAAATATTTTGAGAATATTCACAGCGGTATCGGTTTCATTGCTCAAAATAATCGTCTCGGTAAAGGAAGTCTGAACAATTTGAGTTTCTCGGGCATATACAGTTATAAGCTAAAGCTGAATTATAAAAGTATAATTAATACGGCAATAGAAATCGGTTATATTGAAAAATCCGTTAATTCCGAAAAATTAATTTTCAGTAATCAAATTGACCCTGTTACACAAATAATCAGTCCTGACGTATCAGAGTATTTTAATAAAACATACAGAACATATCAATTTTCATTCGGAACAAGTTATATAAGCAATAAATATCGGCTGGGTTTCAGCATTCACAATATTGACAAACTATTCTTCAATAATAATGAGAATATTATAAAACCAAAATTTACAGCACACTTTGGCAAGATTTTTTCGGTAAATTTATTTGAAGATAAAAATAAACTTTTAATAACCCCGGAAATAATATGGCTTTCTCAAAATAATTTTCATCAATTAATTTATGCCGTTCATGGAATTTATAACATTTTTTTAACAAGGTTTTTCTTAAAACAAAACCTGAAATTTAATATTTTTGAAAGCGGAATAACATTCGGCTTGAATTACATAAAATTCAGATTAACATACACTTACAATATAGCATTTACTAAATATATAAGTGTGCCTTTTAGTTCGAATCAAATAACTTTAAAATATAATTTCGGGAAACAAAAAAAAATAAATATTAAAAACACAATATATTGTTCAAAATTTTAGTTATATTTGTGGTTTAAAAGAATAAAGAAACAGGTTATAATAAGGGACAGAGCTCTTATTTATTAAATTGAAATTAAAATTTACAAACAAATGAAAATTAAACTCTTATTTCCGATTGCGACTTTTTTTGCAGCAGCATTCTTTTTAAGTTCCTGCGGCGGCGGCAGTATAACAGGCAATGAAGTGCTGGGTACCTATTCCACTTCAACCGGATGGCAATATAATAATGCCGAAAACGGCGGCTTTGAAGTCTCAACTTTTAATGAACAAAAAACCGGTCCCGGATTAGTTTTTATTGAAGGCGGGGCATTTGAAATGGGAAGAACAGACCAAGATTTGATGTATTCCTGGAATAATATGCCGAGAAGAGTTACGGTATCTTCATTTTATATGGATGAAACTGAAGTCAGAAATATAGATTATTTGGAATATATGCACTGGATTTCTAAAGTTTTTCAAGGTATGGATGTCATATATAAAGATGCCTTACCTGATACTTTAGCTTGGAGAAGGCGTTTAGCTTACAATGAGCCTTATGTTGAATATTACTTCCGTTCACCTATGTACTACACATATCCGGTTGTTGGAGTTAACTGGCTGCAAGCAACTAAATTTTGCGACTGGAGAACCGACAGAGTAAACGAACAAATTCTTGTTGACCAAGGTATCTTAAGATTTAGTCCTGACGACCAAACCGGTGCAGACAATTTTAATACCGAAGCCTATTTAGCAGGACAATATGATATAGGAGTAGAACACGGATTACCTAATTTAAGCGGAGACGGAGAAAGAAATGTCAGAATGGAAGACGGAATTTTACTTCCAAAATATCAACTTCCTACCGAAGCTGAGTGGGAATATGCTGCTCTTGCTTTAATAGGAAATTCAAAAGATTCACCGGAAAGAATTTGGTCGGGAAGAATATATCCTTGGAACGGTCATTATTTAAGAAAAGATACCAAAAAAGATTTGGGAAAATTTATGGCAAACTTCCAAAGAGGCAGAGGAGATATGATGGGAGTTGCAGGAGCTTTAAATGATAACGGCTCCATTACTGTTCCCGTAGATTCATATTGGCCTAATGATTTTGGCTTATATTGTATGGCCGGAAATGTAAACGAATGGGTAAGAGATGTTTACAGAGCAAACTCATCTTTAGATGTTGATGGTTTTAATCCTTTCAGAGGTAATATCTTTATGGTGAAGAAAACAGATTCTGACGGTCATCTTGTTGAAAAAGACAGTACCGGACATATTATATATCGTGAAATGACAGATGAAGAAAGTATGGGACGCCATAACTACCGAAGAGCTTATAACATTAATTATAAAGATGGTGACGTGCAATCAAGTGTCGTTGATGATTGGTTAGCAGAAGACGATCCGGGTTCTGCAAGAATGTATAAACAAGGTAATAAAAATGGTGAAGGAATGAGTTCACTGGTTACCGACCATTCCAGAGTTTTTAAAGGCGGCGGATGGAGAGACAGAGCTTATTGGTTAAGCCCCGGAAACAGACGATTCTTAGATGAAAAAGAATCCAGAGATGATTTAGGTTTCAGATGTTCAATGGTAAGACTGGGCAGCCCCGAAGGAAATTAATAAACACATTTTTCATATTAAAATATACCTTAAGACCTCTTTTCGGAGGTCTTTTTTTTATCTTTGCAATAAAAAACACGATGACGATTCCGGAACTTTATAAATTATTTCTTAAATACCCGAATATTACTACAGACAGCAGAAAAATAACAGAAAACAGTATTTTCTGGGCATTAAGAGGTGAAAATTTTAACGGCAATAAATTTGCAGAATCAGCTTTAAACTCAGGAGCAATTTATGCAATAATTGACGATAAAGATTATAGAAAATCTGACAGAACAATTTTAGTTAACAACAGTTTAGAAACCTTACAGCAATTAGCAAATTATCACAAAAAAAAACTGAATATCCCTATTCTCGCACTTACGGGAACCAACGGAAAAACAACGACAAAAGAGCTTATTAACTCTGTGTTATCAACTCAATATAAAGTAAAAGCAACACAAGGTAATTTCAATAATCACATCGGTGTTCCGCTAACAATTCTTTCATTAAATAAAACTACGGAAATCGGCATTGTTGAAATGGGTGCAAATCATCCCGGCGAAATTAATATACTTTGCGAAATTGCAGAACCCGACTTCGGATTAATTACCAATATCGGAAAAGCCCATCTCGAAGGCTTCGGCTCTTTTGAAGGAGTTATAGAAACAAAAGCAGAATTATATAAACACATATTAAAAAATAAAGGGACAATTTTTTTCAATTCTGACAATCCCTTATTAAATGATATAAACAAAGGGAACAAAACAGTTAGCTACGGAAAAAATCCCGACACCTATTTAAAAGGTAAAATAATTTCTTCAAATCCTTTCCTTTCTGTTGAAATTGAAACATTTGAAGGTATAAAAACAGAAATAAACACAAAACTTATCGGAGCTTATAATTTTGAAAATATCCTTGCAGCTGCTTGTATCGGAGATTTTTTTAATATCTCCGTTCAAAATATTAAAAAAGCCGTTGAAAAATATACACCTTCAAACAACCGCTCTCAAATTATTAAAACCAAAAACAATACAATAATACTTGATGCCTACAATGCAAACCCTTCAAGTATGCAATTATCTGCGGAAAATTTTGTGAATTTGAATTATCAGAATAAAATACTTATTCTCGGTGATATGTACGAATTAGGAAAATATTCCGAAGAAGAACACAAAAAAGTAATTATTTCGGCATCTGAATATTTAAAAAAACATTCAGATATAAAAGAAATTTTTTTCATCGGAAAATATTTTAAAAACGCTGCGGATAATATTAAAACTAATTCAGAAATAAAATATTTTAACTCAACCGAAGAAATTGAAACATATATACAAAATAAAACGTATAATAATTATACATTCTTTATTAAAGGTTCACGAGCCGTAAAATTAGAAACTTTGATTAATTATATTTCTTAATTATGCAACCTTATTACCTGTACTAAATCTTATTTTAGTATATAAACTTTTCAACAAATGAAAAAAATTCTGACACTTCTGATTATATCTTTGTTTTTTTACACACAAAATTCTGCACAATCTCATCATTTTAAATTTCAAATTCAAAATAAAAATGAAATTAAAAAATTCACTCAAATAATTTCAATAGATAATTATAAGAACAATACGATTTGGGCTTATGCAAACGATAAAGAATTTGAAAAATTCAGCCGATTGGGATATAAAATTGAAAAATTGCCCCTGCACGACAACAGTGCAAAAGTAATAAACATGGCAACAACTGTTGCCGAAATGGCAAACTGGGACAGATACCCCACATACGACGTATATGTTCAAATGATGCAAAATTTCGCAACAAACTATCCTAACCTTTGCAAATTAGACACAATAGGATACAGCCAAAACAACCGTTTAGTTTTAGTTCTG
>JAJRUH010000177.1 GCA_024277895.1 Bacteroidota bacterium
GCATTAGATTTCAAGTTTCTCGTTTGAAGTCGTATATAAATACTGCGAAATAAGAGAAATTTGAAAGATGGTGTGCCTGTGGGCAGCTAAAATATTTTACACAAGTGCAAGGAAATAGGGTGAAATGAATTAAAAACCTTGCACTTGTATATGTAAATAATCTTATAAATAACTGAAACACAAATATATTAGCGTTTTTCAGCAAGCCCTGAATAATATTTTATATCTTTAAGCAAACATTTTAGTTGTTTCTCTTATAATAAATTATTGCTAAATTATTACTCTGTGAATTTTAAATCATTGTTGTTTGTTTTAATATTTTTCTCAAATAATATTTGGGCAATTTCTCCGAAATATTCCCTGAAAACTAACGGAAATGTTACCGATATGCACTATGAAACAAAATATTTATATGTTTCAACAGACAACGGCAGTATTCAGGTTTTCAATATTATGTCAAAACACTTGTTAAAAACATATTATTTCCCGAAAATAAAAGATTTTACGGGCGAAAGTATTATGCCTAAAGTTTTTTCATTTGATAAAATAAAAGACAAAGATATATTAGTTGCAGTTTCCCGAGGTATACACGGTTTCAGTAATGTTTTTTTTATTAAAAACGGAAAATATATCCGAATAATCAGAGATGCCGAAAATAAATTAATGATTAAAAAAATAAGGTTTATATCAGAAAATAAAGTTATTATAGGATTATTAAGTAATGAAATTATTCTTTTTGACATTCTTAATAAAAGAGAAATTTATCGTAGGCAAATCAGTCCCTACACGTTTTCCGATGTTGTTTTAAATAAAAACAAAACAAAACTTATTACTGCAGATGAAAGCGGAATTATTCATATAATAGATGTACAAAGCGGAAATACATTACAAAATCTTTCCGGCAGTAATGTTGATAATGTGTATCAGGTTGATTGTAAGGGAGATGTGATAGTGTGCGGTGGTCAGGACAGGCGATTATCAGTTTATAATTTAAGTACGCACAAATCCTATTATATAAACAGCAGTTTTTTAATTTATTGCGTTGGGTTAAGCCCGAGCGGAAATTATGTTGCTTATTCTTGCGATGAGGATAATGACATACAAATTATGAATACAAAAACAAAAGCAAAAATCTCCGTCTTGAAAGGACATAAAAGTACTATAACAAAAATTCTCTTTACAGCTGAAAATAAACTTTTTACCGGAGCGGAGGAAAAATTGGTTTATTTTTGGGAAATATAAATTAACATAAAACTTTAATATGAATTTATCAGGAATATTAGTTCAGACAAAACCGGAATATACAGAAAGTGTTATAGCCGAAATAAAAAAGAATGATTGTTGCGAATACCATCTGCACGATGAAAAAGGCAGAATAATTGTTACTATAGAAGGTGAAAATACTGAAGAAGAAATTATGAAACTGAAAATTTTAAAATCTTTTAAAAATATTATTTCTGCCGATATGATGTATGCATACAGTGAAGATGAATTAGATCAATTAAGGGAAAGTTTGGATAAAAATAATGAACTTCCCGAATGGTTAAACAATCCTGATGCAAAAGTTGAAGATATCCGATATAACGGTGATTTAACTAAAAAAATGTTTTAATGAAAGATGCTTAAATCTAATGTTCTCTGTAATAAAATAAAAGATATTTGCATTTTAAATTCAATAATAATTATTAATATATAAAAATCTGAAAATGAAACATTTAAACTTATTGCTTGTATTAACATTTACGTTTTTCTTCAGCAGTGTTATTTTTGCACAAGAAGAAAAAAAGGAAGAAAAAAAAAGTGAACTGACTGTAAAAGCCGAGTTTCGCCCGAGAACAGAATATATGCACGGGTATAAATCTCCGGTTCTTGTGTATTCTGTACCTAATGAATATAAATATTCGGCTAAATTGTTTACGAGCCAAAGAACACGGCTGGGAATAAATTATAAATACGACAAAATTAAATTCGGTATGCAATTTCAGGACGTAAGAATTTGGGGAAGCGAAAAACAACTTATTGCTAATGATAATAACGATGTCTATTTACATCAAGCGTGGGGTGAAATAAATATTACACCGAAATTTTCATTAAAAGCAGGTCGTATGGAGTTAAATTATGATGATCAAAGAATTCTCGGCGGTGTAAATTGGACACAACAAGCACGATCTCACGATTTGGCTCTTTTTAAATATGAAGGTATCGTAAAAGTACATCTCGGAATTGCATTTCACGGCGGTCCTTTTACCGGAAATGATGCCTATAAAGCAATGCAGTTTTTATGGGTAAACGGGAAAGTTGCCGATTTCGGTTACAGTATTTTAGCTCTTAACAACGGTGTTACAGAAAGGGGTTATTGGGGTCCTGTTGTACAAGTTACAGAAAAAAATGCTTACAGTCAAATTCTCGGAGGCAGATTTACTTATAAAACAGGAAATTTAAGTTTAGCATTAAATTCATATTATCAAACCGGGAAAAAAGCAGCAGATTGGGTTGACCCTAAAAGTTTACCTGCCGGTATTACTCCCGCCGATTTAGGCTTAAAAGAAAAATCCGGACAAGGGCAAAAGATTGCTGCTTATAATTTTGCAATTGACGCAATGTATAAAATTTCTGAAGAGTTTAAAGCCGGACTCGGATATGAAATGCTTTCGGGAAATGATTTAAGCAATGTAAACAGAACTGATGAAAATGCTTTTACACCTTTATACGGAACAAACCATAAATTTAACGGTTGGATGGATTATTTTTATGTGGGAAATCACAGCAGTAGTGTAGGGCTGCAGGATTTCAATCTGAAACTTTTATATAAAAAAGGTGCTTTTTTTGCCAAACTTATTCCTCATTACTTTATGCCTGCCGGAAAAGGAACTTATACCGATGTAAATGCTGTAACTCATAACATAGGAGCACTCGGAACAGAAGTAGATTTATGGGCGGGTTATCACATTGTTCCGAAAATTGCAAGTATTCAATTCGGGTATTCGCAAATGTTTGCTACAGAGAGTATGTACGGTCTTAAAGGTATTGTTCCTACATCCGATAACGGAATAGGAAATAATAATTGGGCTTGGATTATGATTGATATAAAATTGAATCGAAAATTTTAAATCACTAAACTTATATAGTTTTTACCAATTTAAATTAATAATTATGTCAAATTTCTTAAATTCTAAAATATTAGTAATAGTTACTTTGAGTTTATTTTTTTTCGGAACCTTTTTATTCTCTCGTAATAATGAGAATACCTTTTCATACAAAGAAACAATTTCGGAATATAAACCCAAAATAGACGGAAATACTGAAAAATGTATTTCATGCCATGAAAAAGAAGGAAACGGAAGATCAATTGTTGAAAACTGGAAAAAAAGTCTTCACGGTGAATTAGGAATCGGATGTATTGAATGTCACGAAGCAGATAAAAATGATGCAGATGCATTTGAACATGAAGGTTTTACAATTGCAACTATTGTAACTCCGAATGATTGTGCAAAGTGTCACCCAAGCGAATCCAAAGAATTCCAAAACAGCCATCATGCCGATGCAGGTATGATTATGGGTTCTCTTGATAATGTACTTGCAGAAGTTGTTGAAGGTAATATTGCTTTTAATAACGGTTCTAACCCGGCAGCAGTAGCAGGTTGTCATCAATGCCACGGATCCAAAGTCGAACTTTTGAAAGACAAATTCGGGAAAGTGATAAAAAATAAAGCAGGCGTTATTCAATACGATCCGAAAACTTGGCCGAATACGGGTATCGGACGCATTAATCTGGACGGCTCAAAAGGATCTTGTTCTGCTTGTCATTCGCGACACGATTTCAGCCGAGAGTTAGCTCGTAATCCTGAAAATTGCGGAAAGTGCCATCAAGGACCTGACCACCCTCAATATGAAATCTATAAACTTTCTAAACATGGTATTGCATTTGAAGCACATAAAGATGAAATGAATCTTAAATCATTAGAATGGGTTGTCGGAAGAGATTATACGGCAGCACCGACTTGTGCAACATGTCATATGAGTGCAACCCCGAATATGCCCGTTACTCATGAAGTTGGTTCAAGAATTAGTTGGACATTAAGACCAAAAGTTTCTGAAAAATTAAATGAAAATGGTATGTCGTGGGAAGTTCGAAGATCAAATATGAAAAATGTTTGTAAAGAATGTCATGAAAACAGTGTTATTGAGGGTCATTACACTCAATTTGATAATGAAGTTTATCTTTATAATGAAAAATTCGGTAAGCCGGCATTAAAAATAATGAAACTTCTTAAAAGTGAGAAACTTATAACTCCTGTTGCTTTTGATGAAAAAATTGAATGGTCCTATTTCTATTTGTGGCATCATGAGGGGAGACGGGCAAGGCACGGTGCTTCAATGATGGCACCGGATTATACTCAATGGCACGGAAATTTTGAAGTTGCCCAAAGATGGTATACTGAAATGGTACCGGAAATCAGAGATATTATTGCAAAAGCAAAAATAGAAGGAAAAACTGCAAGTGCTGATAAAGTTGAAAAAGAATTAAATAAAATATTAAACAGTGATATGCACAAATGGTATCTCGGGAAAATGAATCCCGAAGAAAATGAAAAACGAAAAAATGCTGCAAAAGAATTCAGAAAAAGATATTCCAATAATTAAGATCTGATAAAAAACCAAAGTGTTGAAGAATAATAAAAACCGGACTGCTGTTTTTCGTCCGGTTTTTTATCGTTTCACCATATTTTTTTTAATCATATACCGCAAAAGTTCCGTTTTTATGTGTCTTTTTGCTGATAATCCGTATTTTTCAACAGGTATTCTTTGAATATTTTTCTCAAAAATATCTTTTTTTATGCCTGCAGTTCCGAAAGTATAATCGACAATACTTTTTTCAAAAACGGTTTTAAAATAACTATCCGAAACCCCGTTGTCGGTAAAAGGAAAAGCAAATAATTTCTGTTTTTCTCCGAAATTCTTAAAAATAAAATTAATACTCTCTTTTGTTTGTTTTATCTGTTCCTGTTCCGGAATATCGGAAAACAGCGGATGGTTTATACTGTGAGCCCCTATGCGGAAACCTTCGTTAATAAGTTCAAAAATTTGATTACTCGTAAGATAAGGTTTTTTATTTTTCAGATATTCTTTAAAGTCAATTTCCGGATTTTTTTGTTTTAAACTCAAAATGTAATTTTTGAACATATCTCTGTTATCAACAAAAGCCGAATTTATAAAAAATATTGCCGAAATCTTTCGTTTTAGTAAAATCGGAGCAATTGTGTCGTAAACTTCCGACAATCCGTCGTCGAACGATAAAACAAATTGCGGACTGTTATCTTTAACCGGAAATACCGAAGCCGAAAAATATTTTTGCAAAAAATCAAGGTCTTTTTCAAATTGTTTAACGGTTCTTATCGGATATAAATGCTTGATATGTGCCGGCGGTTTATCGCTTACGATGTGGTAAAACGGATAAATTGTCTTAATTCCCGAAAGTTTTAACAACAACTTTGTCGGAATAAAATTTATAAAGATTGACAATATTTTAAAGATTGATTTTTTCAAAACTTCACTTAAATTTATAACTCAGTCCGGCACAGATTTTTATCTGCGGTGCATAAATATCAAAAAAACTTAATAAACAACCGGTTTGGCGTGAACCCTCGAAAATATAACCTGTTGATAATTTAAAATTGAAAGATGTATGCGGAATAAATGTTTTTTTTATTTGAAACAGAAAATCGTTTGTATATCCGTATTTAAAGAATTTTGTATAACGCCGGTAGTTTTTTTCAATTGTATTTTCTGTTTCTCCGGTTTCATAATTGTATTCGTCTCTCTCTTCGTGAACAGATATATTCCCTAAAATATAATATACCGAAGGACGACTTCCGAGTAAAAAATTAACTTTTTCGGTTTCTGCCAAAGTAAGAAAAAAGCTAATTCCTAAATTTGTCATATTTAATTTAGGTTTATTGTAATAAATATATCCGCCGGGTCCTATAAATGAATATGTAGTATAAGGACTTGTAATATATTGATAATCTGAAGAAACAGATATTGAAAACACATTATTGATTTTTTGAATGTAATTAATCGTTATTCCAGGACGGGCATCATACATTAAATCCGCTTGATAAAATCCTGATATTCCGATTTCTTGCGATTCCCCTTTTAATGTAAGAATTACAAATAATATTAATATATACTTTTTCATAACTTTATAAACTTTCAACTTTTCACTTTATACTAACTCCTAACTCCTAACTCCTAACTCCTAACTCCTAACTCCTAACTCCTAACTCCTAACTCCTAACTCCTAACTCCTAACCCCTAACTCCTAACTCCTAACTCCTAACTCCTAACTCCTAATCCCTAACTCCTAATCCCTAACCCCTAACTCCTAGCACCTAACCCCTAACTCCTAACTCCTAGCACCTAACCACTAACCCCTGCTATCCTTCATCTCCTTTGTCGATAATAAACCGCAAGCCGCATCAATATCCTGCCCGCGCGAAGCCCTTATTGTTGCAGTAATACCCTTTTCGTTCAGGCGGTCTCGAAATTTTTCCAAAGTTTTGTAATCCGTTCCTTTTAAATCAGTTTCCGGAATTTCGTGAAAACGAATTAAATTTACCCTTGCCCAAAAACCTTTTACCAATCTTGCCAATTCGTCGGCGTGCTTCATACTGTCGTTAAAATTCTTAAAAACAATATATTCAAACGAAATTCGGCGTTGTCTTCCGAAGTCGTGATTTCTTACGATTTTTAAGATTTCACTAATCGGGTTTGTTTTTTGAATAGGCATAATTTTTAACCTTTCTGTTTCAAAAGGTGTATGAATACTTATTGCCAAATTGCATTTGCTTTCATTTAAAAAGCGTTTTATTCCGGATATTATTCCGTTTGTAGAAACAGTAATTCGTTTCGGACTCCAAGCAAACCCCCAATCTGCCGTAAGTATTTCGGTGCTTTTCAGAACTTCGTCAATATTGTCGAACGGCTCGCCCATTCCCATATAAACTATATTTGTTAAAGTTTCAAATTCGGGCAGACTTTTTATCTGATTTAGAATTTCATTTGCCGATAAATGGGCTTGAAAACCTTGCTTCCCGGTCATACAAAAGTCGCAGGCAAATTTACAGCCGGCTTGCGACGATACACATAAAGTTGCCCTGTCGTCGGTAGGGATATATGCTGCTTCAATATAGTTTTTCCCTGTTTTGAATAAGTATTTTTTTGTTCCGTCGGTTGAGGTTTGTACCGAAACCGGATTTTTTAAACCTACGTCAAATTTTTCCTTTAAAGTTTCTCTCGCTTTTTTCGACAAATTGCTCATTTCGTCAATGGTCTGTATATTTTTTTTATACAACCAATCGGCAATTTGTTTAGAAGCAAAAGACGGCAAATTATTTTCCGTTACTATTATTTTCAGTTCGTTTAATGTTTTGCCGAATAAGTGTTCTTTTATCATAAATTCAATTTTCAGGAATCAAAAATAATTGTAATTTTGTAATCCGCAATTTAAAATAAAATTAAAAATATGTCAGGACACAGTAAATGGTCAACCATAAAGCATAAAAAAGGTGCAAAAGATGCCAAAAGAGCTAAAATTTTTACCAGATTAATTAAAGAATTAACCGTTGCCGTGAAAGAAGGCGGAGGTCCCGATCCGGAATTTAATCCCAGATTAAGATTGGCAATATCAAATGCCAAAGGAGCTAATATGCCGAAAGATAATATAGAAAGAGCTATTAAAAAAGCAGATTCCGAAGGTTCGAATCTTCAGGAATATACTTTTGAAGGAACGGGGCAGGGCGGTGCAGCTATTTTTGTAGAATGTTTGTCGGATAATAATCAAAGAACCGTAAGTGACGTAAGGCATGTATTCAGTAAATACGGCGGTGAACTCGGAAAAAACGGCTCTTTAAGTTATATTTTTGAAAGAAAAGGCATATTTGTTATTCCCGATACGGGTTTTGACCCCGAAGAGCTTGAACTTGAACTTATAGATGCAGGTTTGGAAGAAATGGAAAAAAACGAGGAAGAAAAATATGTTCTTACCGTTGATATGAAAGATTTCGGGAATATGCAGAAAAAATTGGAAGAATTAAAAATTGAAGCCGAAAATGCCGAATTACAAAGAATTCCTAAAATGTATAAAAGATTAGACCCCGAAACAGCATTAAAAGCTCTGAATATTGTTGAAAAACTTGAAGAATTAGATGATGTTCAAAATGTGTATCACGATATTGAACTAACCGACGAAGTTGCTGAAGCAATAGAAGAACAGGAATAAGGGGAGTTGAAATATATGAGTTTAAAGGTTAAAAAGTCGGAATTTTATTATAAAATTCCGACTTTTTAAATTTCTGTAATGCTTATTTTCTATAATAATTGCAACAAAAACAACCTGAAGATTTCTAAAAGTAATTTAAGAAGCATTCTAATTATTTCTTTAATTGCTAATTTAAAAAATTTTTGCATAAAAAAAATTTTTGAATTAATATAAAGTATTAAGCTAATACAGTTAATAGTATTAACCTTGCCGTAATTATACTTTAATATATACAGCATAATATTTTTATGTATTATAAAACTATTACTGTAACTTGCAGTTTTTTCTCTAAAATTATTTTTATCTGAAATTAATGAACAGCGGATGCTGTCCCTTCTCTAAATATCGTATACGATATATGATTTTTCTATATTTTCCGCAAAGATAATAAAAGTAATAGTAAAATACAAATTTATTTTTATAAATAAAACGTTTAACTTTGCAAGCCAAATTAAAATAAATGGAAAAAATAGATATAATACTTAAAAATGCCGTAGTTAAGGCAATAAAACAATTATATAATTCGGAAGTTCCGATAAGTCAAATTTCTGTTCAAAAAACAAGAAAAGAATTTGAAGGTGATTTTACGATTGTAGTTTTTCCGTTTTTAAGATTTTCAAAAAAATCGCCGGATTTAACTGCCGAAGAAACAGGTAAGTTTTTGAAAGAAAATATTGAAGAAGTTTACGATTTCAACGTAATAAAAGGATTTTTAAACCTTTCATTAACACATCAATATTGGCAAAAGTTTTTCAGAAATATAAATTCAAATAAAAATTACGGTTTCAAAACTCAAAATGAAAATACAAAAAAAATAGTAATAGAATATTCTTCACCGAATACAAATAAACCGCTTCATCTCGGGCATATTCGAAATAATTTGCTCGGTTGGTCGGTATCAAAAATTATTGAAGCCGGCGGCGATAAAGCCGTAAAAGTTAATTTGGTAAATGACAGAGGCATACATATTTGCAAATCTATGCTTGCATGGAAATATCTTGCCGAAGGCAAAACTCCGAAAGAAGTCGGTATGAAAGGCGATCATTTTGTAGGAGATTATTATGTGGCTTTCGACAAAGAATATAAAAAACAAATTGCCGAACTCGTAAAAAACGGAATGAACGAAGACGAAGCAAAAAATGAAGCACAATGGATGAAAGAAGCTCGAATAATGCTGAAAGAGTGGGAGCAAGGCAAGGAGGAAGTCCGTTCTTTATGGAAAACAATGAATAATTGGGTCTATAAAGGTTTTGAAGAAACATATAAAAAACTCGGAATCGGTTTTGATAAAATTTATTACGAATCGGAAACATATTTAAAAGGTAAGGAAGTTATTCTTAAAGCTTTGAAGGACGGAGCTTTACGGCAAAAAGAAGGCGGCACGGTTTTTATCGACCTGACAAAAGAAGGTTTGGACGAAAAAGTTCTTTTGCGTTCCGACGGCACGGCTTTGTATATGACGCAAGATATAGGCACGGCAATTATTCGTTACGAAGATTTTAAATTTGATGAATCGGCTTATGTTGTCGGAAATGAGCAAGATTACCATTTCAAAGTTTTGAAGATTGTTTTGGAAAAATTAGGATATGATTGGGCAAAAAATATCAGCCATATTTCCTACGGAATGGTGGAACTTCCGCACGGTAAAATGAAATCACGCGAAGGAACCGTGGTCGATGCCGACGATTTAATTGAAGAGATGATACAAACAGCAAAAGCAAAATCGGAAGAACTCGGCAAATTAGACGGTTTTTCCGAAGAAGAAAAAAATGAGATTTTCAGAAAAATAGCACTCGGTGCTTTAAAATATTTCATTTTAAAAGTTGACGCAAAGAAAAATATGACTTTCAACCCGGAAGAATCTATTGATTTTAACGGAAATACGGGACCTTTTATTCAATATACTTATGTTCGTATTCAATCGATGTTAACGAAAGCCGAAGAGCAAGGAATTAATGAGTTAAATGATTTTGAGAATATTAAAAAATTTGAAGAACCGGAAATTTCGTTGCTGAATAAATTTTACGATTTTGAGGAAGTTATAACAGAAGCCGGAGAAAAGCGAAATCCTTCGATTATTGCAAATTACGTATATGATTTGGCAAAAGAATACAATCGTTTTTATCACGAATTACCGGTTTTGAAAGAAGAAGATTTTAATTTTAAGAAATTCCGTTTAAGTTTATCCGAAAAAACAGGTCTTATTATTAAAAATGCTTTAGATTTGCTTGGTATTGAAGTACCGGAAAGGATGTAAATTTTTTTAAATATATTTTTAAAAAAAAAGATGGCAAAATCGTATTGGAATGAAAAATGGATAAAAATTAAATTTGACTCTAATATATCTGAAAATGAGAAATTTATGGTCTCAGATTACGGGAGAATAAAAAGTTTTAAAAAAGATAAGAAAAACGGATTGTTTTTTAAACCTCAAATTTTTAACGGTTATTACCGTATAGCTCTTATTCAAAAAAACGGAAAAAGGACTGCTCGATATGTCCATAAATTAGTTGCGGAAGCATTTATTCCTAAAGATAATGAAAAACAAATTTATGTTATCCATAAAGATTATGATAAATTAAATAATCGTGTATATAATCTTGCATGGGCGAATAAAGAAGAAAAAGAAAAACACCAATTCAGTAATCCTAAATACACAGTAAAACGCAGGATTACTTATTCAAAACTTGATGAAGTTACCGTAAGACTTATAAAAAAGAAAATTTCAGATAAAAACAGAAAAACTCGTATGAAGATGATTGCCAAACGCTTCGGTATTTCTGAAATGCAATTGTACAGAATAAAAAGAGGAGAGAATTGGGGACATGTTAAAATTGATTAATAAATTATAAAAATTCTATTTCCTTAAAATTATAATATTTTATTAAGTCGTTTTTTGCTTGAACTATTAAATTCCCCTCGGACAAAGTTCCTTTTATTTTGCCCTTAAAAGTTCCGTTTACATCTTTAAAATTTGAAAGCTTATTTATTTTATACAAATTTTTATGATACAGAAAATCAATCTCCGTAAAATTAAGGGTTTTTAAAAGGTTATATTTTTTTGAAATGAAAGTTAAAAGTTCGTTAACTTCATTTTCAATGTTATAATTTTTATCCGTAATATTTTTTAAAGAAATTGCATCAGGTAAGTTTTCGGGAAATTTTTTTTGATTTATATTTAATCCGATACCTATAATTGAACTTTTTATTTCGGTACCCGTAAGTGAGTTTTCAATTAAAATTCCGCAAATTTTCTTATCATTATAAAAAATATCATTAGGCCATTTTATTTTAAAACCTTGTTTTTTTGAGTTCAAATAATCAATAATTCCCAAAGAAACGACTTTTGAAAGATAAAATTGCTTTGAAACCGGAAGAAAATTCGGGAAGATTATTGTGCTGAGTGTCAGGTTCTTATTTTTTTCGCTGTGCCAGAAATTTCCTCTTTGCCCTCTGCCTTTTGTTTGTTCTTCTGAAATAATAACCGTAAAATTTTCCGGTTTACCGCTTTGTAAACACTCTTTTGCCTTATCGTTTGTTGAAGAAACTGTTTTGTATTTTATGATATTGAAATCTTCGGACATACTGCAAAAATAGTTTTTTTACCCGAAATGTACCTTATAATTTTTTTCCTTGTATCTTTTCCCTTTCTACTCTTAAAAAATTGCCGTATCTTTGCACGGCAGTCGGTTATTCTGTCGCTGTTTTCCGTATGGTAAACAGAGGAAAGTCCGGACAACACAGAGCATTGCACTTCATGACGGAAGATACTCGCGAGGGTATGGTAACGAAGCAGAAAATAACCGCCCCGAACTTGTTTCGGAGTAAGGGTGAGAAGGTGAGGTAAGAGCTCACCGGTGTCGGCAGCAATGTCGGCAGCCGTTTGTCCTGCAAGTTGCAATCTCATGTATATCGGCGTTTAAGGGCTGCTCGCCCGATGCCGAGGGGTAGAGAGCTAAGATAAATGACAGATTAAAACAGAATCCGGCTTATTTACCGACTGCTTTTTTTGTAAGTCGTCTTTTTAAGGCGAAATTGTAAGTCGTCTTTCTAAGGCGACAAAAGGTCGAAATTGCAAATCGTCTTTTTAAGGCGACAAAAGTTTGCCTTTCAGAGACTATAAATGAAGTTGCCCTTTTGGCGACATAAAGTAAATTAAAATGCAGAATACAAATAAATTGCATTACAATAAAAAGGAGTTTTATCGCAGGAAACTACCTCATTATCAAAATTTAGGTGCATTATTTTTTATAACTTTTAATGTTAAATCTGCTTTGAAAACATCTGAAATAGAAAAATTGCAATTTAAACTTGAACAAAGAATCACAAGTTTACCGATTAAACAACAAAGTTTGTATTCAAAAAAACTTGATGAAGAATACAGACGTTATTTCGGTGAATATGATAAAGCATTGCATACGGGAAATAATCATTGGCTGAAGAATGAACAATGTGCTGAAATTGTATCAAATTCATTGCATTATTGGAATAATAAACGCATTGAACTTTATTCATATTGCATTATGTCAAATCATGTTCATGCAGTTTTAAGAGTATTTGAAAAAGATGAAAAAGGGAATAATATATATCTGCAGGATATTATGGAGTCTGTTAAAAAATATTCTGCGAATAAATGTAATAAAATATTAAACAGAGAAGGACAATTTTGGCAAAATGAAACTTATGATCGTATTGTCAGAAACAGAGGAGAATTATACAGAATTATAAGTTATATATTAGATAATCCTGTTAAGGCAGGTTTGTGTGAAGAAAGAAAAGATTGGAAATTTTCGTATATAAAAGATGATTATAATGAGTTTATGTAAATAGTTGTTTTTTATGTCGTTTCGGAAAGACGATTTATTTTATGTCGCCTTAGAAAGACGACTTACAATGTTGTCTTGAAAAGACGACTTACAATGTTGCCTTGGAAAGACGACTTACAAAAAAATATTATGATAAAAATAAACGAATCACCGCGAGATGCCGTGCAGGCATTAAAAAAATAATTCCGACAAAGGAAAAAACTGAATATATTAATTTACTGTTGAAAGTCGGATTTGATATTATTGATATCGGAAGTTTTGTATCGCCTGCTGCTGTTCCGCAGATGAAAGATACACCGGAAGTTCTGGAAAATTTAAAACTTGACGAAACGAATTCCGAAATTTCCGTTTTAGTCGGGAATTCTTATTTTGCAAAAAGACTTGCCGAATATGAGCAAGTTGATTATATAAATTATCCTTTTGCAATTTCCGAAATCTTTCAGAAGAAAAATTTGAAAGCAAATTTCAAAAAATCGCTGAAAGACATTGATAAAATTATTGACATTTGTATTCAAAAAAACAAAAAACCGATAATAAGTATTTCGGAAGCTTTCGGAAACCCTTACGGTGAAGATTGGGGTATTGATATTTTAATGGATTGGATTGAAGTGCTTTACGACAAAGGATTGCGTTATTTGCCGCTTGCAGATACAACGGCTTCGGGAAGTGCACATCTGATCGGTTTGGTTTTTACAAATGTTGTAAAAGAATTTCCTGATGTTGAATTTAATTTCCATTTACATTCTTCACCGGAAGAAACAATTCCTAAAATTGAAGCGGCTTACGATGCCGGATGCCGAAATTTTGATACCGTTTTTAACGGAATGGGAGGTTGCCCTATGACGGGAAAAGAGTTAGTTGCCAATACCGATACTCTTATTTTTTACGATTGGATGATGAAAAATGAAATTGAAAATAAGCTGAAAAAAGATAAAATTTCAATCGTTGCGGAAAAGGCAAAAAGTATTTTTTGAGAGTTTACTTATCTGATAACTTCAAGTAATCCGATGAGTAATGAATTACGGCTTTTTACACAAATAAATAATATCATTTTTGTCAAACCTGTATTTTTCCTGTTCTTCTTCCGAAAAAGAATTTACAAAATTATCTTCCGTAACTTTAAAACCGGCTTTTCTGAGTCTTCCCGGATAATCTTTTCCGTATAATCGAACGTGGTCGTATTGTCCGAAATATTTTTGACGATCTTCACGAGAAGTAATATTTGCATCTTCAAAAGTTTTTTCAAGTGAATAATCAATAGGAACCTGAAGAATTGCCCAAGCACCCGGTTTCATAACTCGCAAAATTTCCTTCATTGCTTTTTGTTCTTCGTCAATATGTTCCAAAACGTGATTGCAAATTACAACATCAAATTTATTGTCTTCAAAAACCATATTTCTGATATCTGTTTTTATGTCAACAATCGGAGAATACAGGTCGGCAGTAGTATAGTTTAAGTTGTTTAATTTTTTAAAATGCTTTAAAAACGTCTGCTCGGGTGCTATATGCAATACCGAAAGTTTTGCGGTAAAGAAATTTGTTGTTTGCTTTAAATACAGCCACAATAGACGATGTCTTTCTAATGATAAACAATTAGGGCACAGGCGATTATCTCTGTTTGCATTGCCGTATCCGTAAGGTAAAAATTTTTTGAATTGTTTGTTGCAAACCGGGCATTCGGTATTTGTTCCTTTATAAATTAAAGCCAAAGGTTTTCTTACAATAAAACTAAACCGAATTAACAGTGGGCGAGGGACTGTTTTTAAAAGGAATTTGATGATTTTTTTCATACTGAAAATTTCTGTAAAGAAATAAAAAATATAATTATTTCAGGTTTTCAAAAGTTTTAATTTGTATTTGACCATTAAAATTAATACATTTGTTACGCTAAATTTTTAAAATCTATTTGATATGAAACAAATTAAATTATTATCCGTTCTTGTAATTTTTTTAACTTTAACGGTTTCTTGTAATAAAACCCCGCATGACAAATTAATAGGAAAATGGGATGTTACTAAAATTGTCAACTCTACAATGACGGAACAAGATGATATCGACTTCTTTAATGAAATGAATAAGGATGTATTAGACAAAGAAGTTTTTACTTTTACGAATGATAAAGTAACAAAAAGTTTTCCTGAAAAAAGTGAAGGAACTTGGGAAATTGATGAAAAAGGTAAGGTTCTTACCATTGATTGGGGTGAAAATGATAATTATTCTCCGCATACCTTTGTTGTTGAAAAATTAACTTCAGACAGTCTTATCATTGAAGAAGATTTTGAAGAATTCTTAATTACAACATATTTCTCAAAAATAAAATAATTTTTGTATAAAGCATTCATACTTAAATTTTAAATACACAGAAATGATTGCGGTATCATTTGAACTTTCGATAATATCGTAAGTCTGTATGTCGGTGTTTTCTGCCTGACCGCAGACAGATTGTGTGATTTTTGCAAAATATTAAAACATATTTATGAAAGATATTTTTGTCAGTTTTTCGAAAGAAGATAAAAACTTATCAAGAAAGTTGGTATCTAAATTGGAAGCTGAGGGATATTCGTGTAATGTATTGCCGCGAGACAGTTCGCACGGAAAGCCGGAAGATTTGATTGCCGAAAGCAGGATATTTATTTTAATACTGTCTTCCGGAGCTGAAAAATCGCAGCAAGTTTCCGAACAATTAAAAAATGCCGTTGAAAACCACAGTTTTATCATTCCTTTTAAAGCCGGAAAAATTGATAATAATTTGGGCATACAGTATATGCTGAACGAATTGGAATGGGTGGATGCATTCGGCGACGGGTTTGACGAAGCTTATGATATTTTATTAGAAATTATTGAAGAAATAACCGAAGGGAAGAAAACAAAAAGTATTAATAAAGCAAAACAACTTTCGGAAACCGGAGGTTTTGAATTAAAGAAACCGCATTTGTACGGAATAATCGGTGTGTTGGCAGTTTCACTATTGTATTTTGCATTTTTCAATAATTCCGGAACAAAAAATACTACTTTACCTGCAAATAATATATCTCAATCTGCCGATAAAGTAATTCCTGATATTGTAAATGAGAAACTAAAACCCGAAGAGCAAAAGATAGTAGGTTCGTGGAAAATGACCGGCTACGAAGACAGCAGACAAATGACACCTGAAGAGCGCCGAGTAACCAATCAAAATATTGAGCAAATGAAACAAAGGGTTTTATTGACTTTTAACGCCGACAGAAGTTTTGCTCGTGCCGGCTTTACGCAATATGTTCAAAAAGGATACTGGGAGTACGATGTTGCTAAAAAAAAGATTTATTTAATTCCTGAAAACACCAATAAAAAAGAAGAAATTAATATTATTGATTTAACGAATAAAAAAATGACTTTTGTCGTTACCGAATCGGTAGAAATAAGCCCGGGTAAAACGGAAATAGTAACTACAAAATTGAGTTTTGAGAAACAATAAAAAAGCCGGAAAGATTTTCTTTCCGGTTTTTTAACAGTATATTACTTTCTATTCTGAAATTTCAACTTCTTTTCCTGAGAAAGGAGGATATTTATCAGTCATAAATCCTACATAATTATTAATACGTTGTACCCAACGTAAAAAACCCACCATAAAATTAAACATTCCTTCCGGATATTTACCTGTAAAAAGCACAATAAACCAAGCAATAAAAAGTACAAAATATACACCAATTATCACAAACATAATTACAAATATATGAGGAATTACAGCAAATACTTTAATGAAATTAAAAAAGTTTAATAAACGACTTAATTTTTCAGGTCTTTCCATAGAAAATTCGACTGTTTCACTGGTTCCTTTTACACCAAATGCCGGATATTCATCCGTGAGATTCATCATTGCTGCATTTACTCGAAGTCCCCAGAAGATATATCCTGCCCGGAATTTATACCAACTTTCGGGCATATTTCCGGTAAATAAAATTACCCAAGGTAATAAAATACTTTGGATCATATACCAAATACCTACAAAGAAACGAACAAACATATGCGGAATTATTATGTAAATAAATCCGAAAAAAGTTCTAAGCAAGAGTTTTCCTCTTGAGAAAGAATCTAGGTGTTTAACATTGAATTTCATAATAAATAGTTTAAAAAAATGCCTACTCTTAACAGTTTTCGGCTTCCCTGATTTATCCAACCAAATATAAAATATTTTTTCGGAATGATGAAATTTTTTACACTAAAAAATAGATTGTATTCTTATTTTCTTGATAATCTGCAATTTATATTTAACCCAATATGCTGTTCTTTTATGAAAATTAATTTTAATAAATCGAAATTTTATTTATATTTGTGTAATTATTGTTTCACTTAAATTTTTATATTATGGATGACAAAATGAAAGATTTTTTAACGTTTAAAAAAATGATTACACCTATGATTATTCAAGTTCTGTTTTGGATTGGTGTTGCTGTAGTTGTTATCGGCGGGTTTATTTCAATGTTCAGTTACGGCGGTTTTTGGAGAGGTTTGTTAATGGTACTTTTGGGACCTATATTTGTCAGATTATTTACAGAATTATTAATTGTAACTTTCTCAATAAATGATTCGCTCAGAATAATAAAAAACAACACAAAGAAAGATACAGAATAAATTATTCTGTAAAAATATAATTTAGTTATCCGATGAATTTGTAATTAACTGATTAGCAGATTAAAAAAATATCTGCTTCTTGCAAAATCATTCATCGGATAACTTTTCGGATTGTCCTCAACTATAAAGTTTCCAAAACATCAATAAGTAAATCCCAAAATTTTTGAACAGTAGGGATATTCATTCGTTCGTCCGGCGAATGTGCTCCTTTTATGGTCGGTCCGAAAGAAATCATATCTAAATAAGGGTATTTCTCAAGGAATAATCCGCACTCAAGACCTGCATGAATTGCTTTAACTTCGGGTTCTTTATCGAAAAGTTTTTTGTATGAGTTTTCGGTAATTTTCATAATTTCCGAGTTAGTGTTCGGTTTCCACCCCGGGTATCCGTCGCCGTGTTTTACTTTTGCTCCGGCAAGTTTAAAAACTGATGCAACTGTTTGTGCCATATCGTATTTCGCACTTTCAACAGAACTTCTTTGGCTGGTTTCAATTTTTATTTTATTGTTTTCAACAAACTTAACCGATGCTAAATTTGTAGAAGTTTCCACCAAATCCGGCATGTCTTTGCTCATTGCATAAACTCCGTGCCAACATGCATAAAGTGAGTGCATTAAATTTTTTTGTGCTTTTTTTGAAATTACAAATTCGGGAAGTTCGACTTGTTCAAAATCAATTGATAAATTTTCTTCCGTTGCCGAAAATTCGTTTTTAATTTTTCCCGCAAGTTCGTTTACGAGTTTCTCAAAATCTTCGGAATGCTCTTTTTTAACAGTAATTATCCCGAATGCTTCACGCGGAATAGCATTTCGCAAATTTCCGCCGTTAAATTCGTTTAATCTTACTTTGAATTTTTTGTAAGCATTAAGAATTATGCGGTTTAAAATTTTGTTTGAATTTCCCAATCCTTTGTCTATCTCATCGCCGGAATGTCCGCCGTTAAGTCCGGTAACAGATATTTTATAGGCAACCGAATTTGTGGGAATGTTTTTTCTTTTGTATGAAAAAGTTGCAACAGTATCCATTCCGCCGGCACAACCTATAAAAAGTTCTCCTTCGTCTTCCGAATCAAGATTTATCAGAATTTGCCCCTTTAAAGAACCTTCTTTTAAACCAAAAGCACCGGTCAGCCCGGTTTCTTCATCAGAAGTAAATAATGCTTCCAACGGAGGATGTTTAATTGTGTCCGAAGCAAGAACGGCAAGAGCAGCTGCAATACCTATTCCGTCATCTCCTCCGAGTGTTGTCCCTTTTGCCTTTACCCAATCTCCGTCAATGTATGTTTGAATGGGGTCGGTGTCAAAATTATGTTCGGTGTCGGCATTTTTTTCGCAAACCATATCCGAATGGCTTTGAAGAATAACTGTTTTATGGCTTGCTTTTCCGGATGTTCCCGGCTTCCGAATTATTACGTTTCCTATTTCATCTCTTTCTGCTTCTAAATTATTTTCTTTTGCAAAATGTAAAAGATATTCAATAATTTTTTCTTCTTTTTTGGAAGGTCTCGGAATTTTAGTGATTTCATCGAAATATCTCCAAATTTCTGCGGGTTTTAAATCTGATATTGTCATTTTTGTTTTATTTTAATAATTTTGTTATTTATTATGTCAAAGGTAGAAATTTTTTTTGAAATCAGATTGAGGCAGATTGATTAAGATTGAAGGATTGAGAAAAATATAGATATTTTAAATTATGAACTATTGGGTTAAGTATAAAATTGAAGTACGGGAAAGATTGAAAAAATTTAGTCTTAAAATACTCGAATTATCGGAAATGTTGTCGGAAACAAAAAGAGCAAATGACATTAATTATCAAATTGCAAAATCAGGAACTTCGGTTTATGCAAATTACAGAGCAGTTTTAAGCGGACGGTCTAAAACGGAATTTTTCAGCAAGTTGTCAATTTAGGTTGAGGAAAGCGATGAAACAGAAATGTGGTTAGACTTGTTGTTAAGCCTTAAATCCGCAAGTCATCGTATCAATGTGTTAGCACAGCCAGTTAAGTTTAAACCTGTTTCGTCTAAATTGAAATAGTGATACGATGACTATCAACATAAACAATAAATTTGTAAAATATTTACACAATGAAAGTATTGAAATAATCAAAATTTTATCCGGAATGAGAAAAAAACTGTCAAAAAAGTAAAAATTATGCCAATCATTCAATCTGTCTCAACCTAATTCAATCTAAAAAATGAACACAGACCAATATAAAACCATAAAATCAAAATCAGAGGGTTTTTTTAAGGACAGAAGCAGTAAATTTTATGCATTTGCTTTCCCGGCTAAAAACGAAGATGAAATTTCGGCTTATCGCCGGCAAATAAGAAAAAAATATTATGACGCTCGCCATCACATTTATGCTTACAGGCTGGGTGCGGAAATGAAAATATTCAGAGCAAGTGATGACGGGGAACCGAGTAATTCGTCAGGTCCTCCTGTTTTGGGTAAAATTAAATCTTACGAACTTACCGATATTTTAATTATTGTTGTGCGGTATTTCGGCGGGACAAAACTCGGAATTCCGGGTTTAATAAATGCCTACGGTTCGGCAGCCGAAGATGCGATAAAAAATGCAGAAATAATTATTAAAACAATTTTCAAGGAAATTGAAATTCGATTTGAATATTCGCAAATGAATGAAGTTATGCGTATTATTAAAGAAAATGATTTAAAAATTATTGAACAGGAAATGCAATTATCCTGTAAAATAATTGTGGGTATTCCGAAAAACAGTTTTGAAAAAGTAAGAAAGCAATTAGAGCAACATCATAAATTAAAATTGGTGTTCGAATAATAAAAAAAGACCTGTCAGACAGTTTAAACCTGACAGGTCTTAACAGCTTAATAATATGTTATTTGCCTAAATTTTCGTATTTTTTATTTATTTCATCCATTCTTTGTTCAAATGCTTTGCCGACTTCATCAATAGCTTTAGCTTCTTCTTCAGAAATATCTCCTTTTTTAAAGTTGTCGATTTTTGTTTGTAAACTGATGAATTTAGGAGCAAATTGAGCCATACTTGCAGCTATTTGAACAGCAATTTTTCCTACTTGAATTTGTTCCATAAAAGAAAGGTCGTCTTGTTTCTTCCCTATAAGATTTTTATTGTTTTTTATTATATCTTCCAAAGTATTTGAAAATTTGTTAATCATTTCTTCGCCGGTTGTGATAATTTCTTCGGCATTTTTGTTCCCCTGTAATTCTGCCGGAACTTCAATTTTTAACGGCGGTAATTTATCACTGCCGGAAGAGTCTGATGTTGCATCTTCATTATTTGATGAACAAGAGAACATGAAAATTGAGATAATACTGATAAATAATATTTTTTTCATTTTTTAAATTTTATGGATTAATAATGTACAAATATAATTTTTTAAATTTTAAATAAAGAAATTTGTTTATCAAAGACTGCATAGCAAATTCAGCCGGCAAATGCAATCTTAAAAGAAAAATCTTTGAAATAATTTATTATTACTTTATACTCTTTTTAAATCTCACACTGTGTATATTTTCGTAAAGCAAATTTTATATTGAATTTAACTTATTGATAATTAGAGATTTAAATTGGAATATAAATTTTATCGCATAATTCATCATATTCTGATTGTGCATTACTGAAATTGGTTATGCCGCCGCCGCTTTTAAAAAAGAATTTATTTCCGTTTTTTGTAACAAACCTGATCATCACAAAGCTGTCCAAATTTTTACCGTCAAAAAATCCGGCAACTCCGGTATAAAAACCTCTTTTATGCGTTTCCGTTTCATTAATTATTTCAACGGTTTTCTTCTTAGGAGCACCGCTTATTGAACCTGCCGGCAGAAGTTTGTCTAATATTGTTCCTATATTTTTATAATAATCGGCAGGTAATTCACCGCTTATTTCTGAACTTACCTGTAATAAATTTTTACGATTTGTCCGAATTTTATCAATATACCTGAAACGCTCAACTTTAACATTTTTTGCAATTTGGTTCAGGTCGTTTCTGATTAAATCAACAATTGTATAATGTTCAGCCGTTTCCTTTCTGTCATTTAAAATAATATTTTTCGCATCCGGAATATCGGCATCAAGTGTTCCTTTCATAGGATAAGAAAATATTTTGCTTTCGGTAATTTTAATAAATGTTTCCGGTGAAAAAACGGTAAATTTATCTTTTAACCATAATTTATATGGTGCTTTTGCCGATTCATAAACATCATATAAATCAAAATTTCCTTTTATTTCGCTTGAAAAAGTCAAATTTAACAAATAAGTATTTCCGGCTTTTATTTCTTTTTGAACTCTATTAAATGCCTTTTCAAATTCATTGAAAGAAGGCGGAATAATTTTAAAATCAATTTTATTGTTAAGTTTTTTAACTTTGTTATTAAGTTCGGAATTAAAAGAATATTTAATTTTGCTTTCATCAATTGCGTTTGCACGAAGAATAATCGAATTTTTAAAATCAAAATCAATGATAAATAAAAACGGAAGTTTTTTTTTCCCGAATTCATTCATTATTTTAACGGTATTTTCTTTGTTAAACATTCCTTTATGAAAAAAGTTTTACTAATTGATAATTACGATTCGTTTACTTTTAATATAGCACAACTCCTTGATGAAAGCAATTTGTGCAACTTTGATATTGTAAAAAACGACTGTATAAAAATAGATGAAATTTCCGAATATGATAAAATTTTAATTTCTCCGGGATTCGGTTTACCCAAAGATGCCGGAAATTTAATGCAAATAATAGAGAATTGGCACACAAAAAAGTCCATACTCGGAATTTGTCTCGGAATGCAGGCAATTGCAGAATATTTCGGTGCAGGATTATATAATTTAGAAAGTGTTTATCACGGCATTCGAACCAAAATAAAAATTATTGATAAAACAGAAATTTTATTCGACACTTTACCCGAAAAATTCGATGCCGGATTGTATCATTCTTGGGCTGTTTATAACAATATCGGGAATGAACTGAAAATAACGGCTGTTTCGGAAAATAATATAATTATGGGTATTACTCATAAAAAATACGATATAAAGGGTATTCAGTTTCATCCCGAATCGTATATGACCGAACATGGTAAGGTGATTATTGAAAATTGGCTTAACTATGAATAGTTATGAATTAATATCGTTTAATCAGTATTTTTATCAAGATGTTACTAAGGACTTCAAAACGTCTTATATTTTTTATAAACTTCTTATTTTAAATTAAAATGTATCCTCTCATTTGCAAAATGAAAATTATAAACTCTGATGCCGGTTTTTACGACATATTAATTTTCTGTAATCAGATGCAGACATTGATTAAGTTTAATCCCTGTGAAAAATTTCTCGTAATAAATGAAGACAAACTCGGTAAAATTTTACAAAAAAACGAATATCAATTAAGAAAAATATTGCATAATAAACGAAAAAATACTTTCTATACGGGTTTTAAACTAAATTTTGTTCTTAATAAAAATATTGATGCAATTGCATTTAACGATTTGTCGAAATTGGTAGTTTATGATAACAGAAATCAATTTCCGAAAATTTATGTCAAAGATAAATATATACACAATTTTATTACTGTATATACCGACGGAAGTTATTCCGAAAAAAAGAAAATTTGTGCATATGTTGTTTTAGTTAAAAACAGTTTAAATAAATATGATATAAAATTCGGTATTAAACAAGTTAAAAACAGTAGTTTAATAGAAATGATTGCTGTAATTGAAGGTTTGAAAGAAATTGCTGATGAGGAAAAAATAAGAATTGTTACAGACAGCAGATATGTTATAAAAGGACTCACCGAATGGATGTATAACTGGAAACTGAATGATTGGCATACCGCACAAGGAGAAAAAGTTAAAAATATTGATTATTGGAAAGAGTATGAGGTGCTTACACAAAACAAATATCTTGAATTTGAATGGGTTAAAGCACATAATTTTCATTTTGAGAACAGCATTTGCGATCGATATGCAAAGGAATTAATTGGCAAATACGTGTAAGTTGATAATAACTTGTTCAATACTTGTTCATAAATTGTCAATAACAAAAAACCAAAAAAGTAACACCGGCATATTGTTTTGAATTTAAAAATATCTATTTTAGCGTTTTATTAGAATATGCTATAAATTTTATAAATATAAATTCCTATGAAATTCATTGTTTCCAGCACCGAATTACTATCGCATCTGCAAAGAGTAAGCAAAGCAATCAGCGGAAAATCAACTATTCCGATATTAGACAGTTTCTTATTCGATTTGTCGAATAATGATTTGACAATTACAGCTTCGGATTTAGAGTCCACATTGGTAACTAAAATAGTACTTGAAAATACCGACGGAGAAGGCAAAATTGCGTTAGAAGCTAAACGACTGTTAGATATATTAAAAGAATTTCCGGAGCAACCTCTTACTTTTGAAATTGATTCGGAAAATTTATCAACAACAATTCTGTCTGAAAACGGTAAATTCAGTGTTGTAGGCTCCCCTGCTGATGAATATCCTAAATATCCGGAATTATCAGACGAATCAAAAATGAGTATTACTGTTTCTTCCGAATTGTTAGACAGCGGTATTACAAAAACTGTTTTTGCAACTGCCAACGATGAATTAAGACCCGTTATGAACGGAATTTTCTTCGAACTTACAAAAGATAATATGACTTTTGTTGCCTCAGATTCGCATAAATTAGTCAGATATAAAAGAAAAGAGGGCAAAGCGGAGAACGAAACATCTTTTATTTTGCCTAAAAAACCTGCGAATTTATTAAAAGGTTTATTAGCGTCTTCGGAGGATGAAGTTTCAATTTCTTTTGATGATAAAAATGCAGTATTTACATTCAGTGAATTCAAATTAATTTGCAGATTAACGGAAGGAAAATATCCGAATTACGAATCTGTAATACCCACTGAAAATCCGAATAAATTGATTATAAACAGAATTGATTTATACAATACGGTTAAACGGGTTTCGGTATTCTCAAACCAAGCCAGTAATTTGATAAAATTACATTTAACTGCCAATGAGTTAACAGTTTCTGCACAGGATATTGATTTTTCCATTTCGGCTCACGAACGTTTGGTTTGTCAATATGAAGGCGATAATATGGAAATTGGTTTTAAATCCGTTTTCCTGCTTGAGATACTTGCAAACATTGACTCGGATGAAGTAATTTTTGAAATGTCCGATCCGTCAAAAGCCGGTATTATGTTTCCGTTCGAATCAAGTTCGGAAAACGAAGATGTTTTAATGCTTCTAATGCCGATGATGATAAATTCATAAATTATTTTTTCGGCTCAAAAATAAAAAACCGATTGTGTTATGCAATCGGTTTTTTATGAAATCTTTTTTAACTCAGATTTTTATTATTTCAGATACATTTCTTTATCAATAATTCTTAATTTAACTTTGTTCCCGATTAAATACATAACAGGAACCATAATAAGAGTTAAGAAAGTAGCAAAAGTTAAACCGAAAATTACTGTCCATGCCATCGGTCCCCAGAAAATGGCATTATCTCCGCCGAAATAAATATTCGGTGCAAAATGTGTTAACAGATTTGTAAAATCAATATTAAAGCCGGTTGCCATAGGCAATAAACCGAGAATTGTCGTAATTGCCGTTAACAATACCGGACGCAAACGTGTTTGCCCTGCTCTTTTCAATATTTCAATAATTTCACTGTAGGGTAGGTTCATATAGTCTTTTAACCCGAGTTCTTCTTTTTTTAATTTCTTCAGGTAATCAATATAATCAATCAAAACAATTGCATTGTTAACAACAACACCTGCTAATGAAATAATTCCGATACCGGTCATTATCACTACAAAATCCATTTTAAAAGTAGCAATTCCGCCGAATACACCTATTGTGCTGAATAATACACTCGTAAGAATAATAAACGGTTTTATTACTGAATTAAACTGCGTAACCATAATAATTAAAATCAAAGAAATTGCAATAAGCAGAGCTCTGACTAAAAAATCCATTGCTTCTTTTTGGTCTTGTTGTTCACCGGTTAAGTTAATTTCATAACCTTCGGGCAAGTTGTATGATTTCAATACAGCTCGGATTTGTTTATTTACCGAATTTGAATTAAAACCTTCAAGAACATTTGATGAAATTGTTATAACTCTTTTTGTGTCAATACGTTTTATTGAGCCGTAAGAGGTTGAATATGAATAATCGGCAACAGCCGAAATCGGAATATGTACAAATTTCCCTCTTTTGTTTCTGAAAGTAATAATTTGGTTCATTAACACTGAAATATCATTTCGGTATTTTTTTGAAAGTTGAATTTGAATGGGGTATTTATCCTCACCTACTTTAAAGTCCGTAACTTCTTTTCCGAATAATGCCGTTCTTATTGTTCCGGCAATTTGTCCGGTTGATAATCCGAATCGTCTTGCTTTTTCACGATTAATATTAATAAGAAGCTCCGGTTTTCCGGCATCCAAATCGGTTTTTAAGCCTTCAATACCCTCTATTCCGGAAGTGTTTAATAAATATACAATACTGTCACTCAAATTAATAAGTGTATTAAAATCTTCTCCGGAAATTTCAATATTAACAGCTTTTCCGGTAGGCGGTCCCATCTGGTTTTTATCAATAGAGATACTAACTCCGGGATATTTTCCGATAAGTTTTTCGGCTAATTTTTTTTGCAAAATTGTTGTATTTTTACCTCTTCTCAATTCATATTCTATAAAATTAATCGTTGTTATTGATTTATTCGGTGTTGTTCCGAAAGCAGTTTCTCTTTCTCCTACGGCTCCTTTTCCGATTGTTGATAAAACAGATTCAACAATATCGGAAAATCCGGTTTCATTAATAACTTTATTAACATCTTTTTCTATCAGAGAAGTAATTGAATCCGTTTTAGTAATATCACTGCCCAACGGCAATTCTGTTTTTATCACTAAATATTTCGGTTCGTTTATCGGAAATAAATCTACTTTCGGTTGTCGAATTTGCAGAAAACCCATTGTTAAAACCAGAACCAAAAATGTAGCTAATAAAAACAATGTCGGTTTTTTCCCCGATAACGCAAAACTTAAAAAACGGGAATAAGATTTTTCCAGGCGAGTTAATAATTCTCGTTGAAACCAAACGGACAAATCATAAAAAATAATATAATTCAGGAATGTTATCAAAGCAATAATAATCAGAAAGCTTGCAATACCGTTAATTCCGAAAATATATAACGGAATTGCTAAACCTACGGTAACAGCCAAAATCCACAAAGTTCTTTTTTTCGGCGGTTTAGTTTCTTTTTTCTTAGAAAAACTTGCCGTAACAACCGGAATAATGATTAGTGCTACAAATAAAGATGCCGTCATTACCACAACTAAGGTAATGGGCAGATATTTCATAAAATTACCAATCATCCCCGGCCAATAGATTAAAGGAATAAATGCAGCCAAAGTGGTTGCCGTAGAAGCTATAATTGCCCAGGCAATTTCTCCTACAGCCAATTTTGCCGCCTGATACATTGAGTAACCTTGTGAAACAAAACGAAAAATATTTTCTACCGCAACAATAGCATTGTCCACCAGCATTCCGAGTGCGAGAATTAGCCCGAAGAGTATCATCATATTAATGGAAATTCCCATTGCATTGAGAACCACAAACGAAATTAGCATTGAAGTCGGAATTGCCAACCCGACATAAACAGCGTTTCGTGTTCCGAGGAAGAAAAATAAAATTGACATTACAAAAATCATCCCCATTATTATGCTGTTCTCTAAGTTTTTAATCATCTTTCTGACCATATCCGATTGGTCATTGGTAATTTTAATATCTAAATTTTCAGGTAGTTCTGTTTTTTTTGCCTGTGCTAAAATTTGCATAATTTGATCGGTTGCATTTAAAAGATTTTCACCGCTTTTTTTAATAATTTGCAGTGATACAACCGAATAACCGTTTAATCGGGCAATGCTCTGAACATCTTTAAACCCGTCAATTACTTTTCCGTCTTCTAAGATATCTCTTAAATAAACAGCTTTGCCTTTTTCACTTTTAACAATAATATTATCAATTTGTTGAATATTTTTAAATTCGCCTATTGTTCTTACCGATCGACGGGTTCCTTTTATAATAATATCTCCGCCTGAAACAGACATGTTTTCATATTTAACGGCATCTTCTATATCTTTAAAGCTCAACTTATAGGCATCCATTTTTTCTTTATCGATATTCAGTCGAATAAGCCTGTCTTCAACTCCCTTGATATTAACTTTTGAAATTTCCGGAATATCTTCAATTTTATCTTGTAAATTTTCGGCATAGTTTTTTAACTCTTCGGAAGAAAAATCGCCTGAGAGGTTGACATTAATAATGGGAAATTCAGACATATCAATATCCCTGACCATCGGGTCCACAGGTAAATCATCCGGCAAATCACTTTTTGCTCTGTCAACGGCATCTTTTACATCTTGCAAAGCAGCTTTTAAATCAACTCCTGAATTAAAGTCAACAATAATATCTGAATTGTCTTGTGAGGATGTGGAACTTAATTTTTTAATATTTTTAATGGTATGAATTTCCTTTTCGAGCGGTTTGGTAACCAAATTTTCCATATCTGCCGGCGGATTTCCGGGATACACCGTTTTTACGATAATCTTAGGTAAAACAACGTCCGGAAACATTTCTTTAGGCATTGTTCTGTAAGCAAAGAAACCGGCAAAAACCAAAATAATCAAAGTTAAGTAAACTGTATTTGCATTATCAAGAGCCCAGGTTGTAAGTTTAAATTCTCTTGTGATTTTCTTTTTCGACATAATATTCTGACTGAAAGTGAAAAAATTATTTAATTGTAACTTTCTGATTATTACTCACTAAATTATAGCCCTCAACAATCACCGAATCTCCTTCTTTAAGTCCTTTTTTAATAATGATTTTATCTTCGACAGGCAATGATGTTTCTACATATACTTTTTTTGCTGTATAATAATTATTATTTTTTTCTGCAATAAAAACATAATCGCCTTTAGTATCTTTTTTAACAATTATTGAAGGTACGGAAATGTCATTTCCTTTATAATCAGACAGACGTATTTGTGCAATCATATTTGGTTTTATTTTATTTTTTGTATTATTAAAATCAACTTGGACTTGAAAAGTTCTGTTAATTGAATTAATGACATTACCGGTTCGTGTAACTTTTGTCCGAATATCTGCTCCGGGATATGCCGGAAAACTTAATAAAACTGAATCTCCTGCATGGATGTCAGGTAAATATTTTTCGGAAACATCAGCATCAGCTTCCATTCTGTGTAAATTAACTAAATTAATTACTTGTCTTCCCGGTGAGGCAAGTTCACCTTCTTTCAGATAAATTTCATCTATAATTCCTGAGAAGGGTGCTTTTATAATTGTCATATCCAATTGTGCGTTTAAAGTTTTTAATTTGTCGTTTAAACTTTCTTTTCTGTTTTTTGCTTCTAAATAATCTAATTCTTTGCCGATTTTTTTATCCCAAAGCTTCTTTTGTTTATTATAAATCGTTGTTGCCAAATCCAGTCCTGTTTTTACTTCTTCGATACTGCTTTGCAATACCGCAGAATTTAACTGTATTAAAATTTGTCCTTTTTTAACAATTTGCCCTTCTTTAACATAAATATGTTTTATTTCTCCGTTCATTTCGGGCGAAATATTTGCTTGTTCTTTTGCCTGAACATAGGCAGTTGCATTAAAATAATGTGTTAAAGGTTTTTTCTTTAATTTGACTATTCTCACGGCAACCGAATTATTTTTTGTAATACCGGTTTGCATTGTGTCTAATTGTTTTTGTAACTCGACTATTTTTTCTTTATATTCGACTATTTTGCTTTGTATGGTTTCCGGTGTATCTTTTTGTGCACATGCACCGAGAAACAAGGTAATTATTATCAGAATACTTATTTTTTTCATTTTATTTATATTGTATTAATTAAAATATTTCTGCTTATAATGAATACTTATAATAAGTTCATTAATTTTTTTAATTTGATATTTTCGTCTATTAGGTTATTCAACGATTGATAATACTTTGATAAGGTTTGGAAATATTGTGTTTGCGTTTGTGTTAATGTCATACTGGATACCGTTCCGACTTTAAATTTAGTTAAAGTATTTTTGAATATTTTTTCAGCCAGATACCGGTTTTCCGAATTATTTTTTACTGTATTTAATGCCGTTTGATAATCGGAACGTATTTGAGCATTGTGTAACAATAATGCTTGTTCTGTTTGTTGTTTTAAATTCCTTTTTTGTTCCAAATCGAACTGTGCTTGTTTTATTTTGGCATATCTTTTACCGCTGCTGAAAATAGGAATACTAATTTGAATTCCCCATAATGAAGTCGGATACCAATTAGATTTTTCGGTAAGTAAATTCAATGAATCACTCATTGCTTTGTTACTGTATGAATAGAATGCAGCGATACTCGGTAAATATTTTGTTTTTTCTCTTTGCAGACTTAAATCCGATAAGTTTTCCTGTACTTGTAAAAGCTGATAATCAATGTTTTTATTAACATTAAACGCATCATTTAAAATAGTACTTGCTTCAATTTCATTTACGGCATCCTGTAAGGTTCCGGAAATATTAACAGGTTTGTCATAATCTATTCCTGCCTGAAATTTTAAAAGTCTGTATAAAACATCTTTTTGTTTTTTAAAAGTTATTATTGAATTTTCGGTATTTTGCAGATTTAATTTCAACTGTTGAATATCTGTTTCTTCAACAAAACCGGATTTATATAATGCCTGTGTTTCTTTATATAATTTATTAATATTATTATAAACAGAATCCAAAACCCTGAGGCTTTCTTCCGTTACTAAAATTAAATACCAAGTTTTTTCAATATTTTCTTTAACCGTTAAAATGCTTTTTTCTTTGGTTCGCTGAGATAAACTTAAATATATTTTTGACGCTTTTAATCCTACAATATATTCGCCGCTGAAAATTAATTGAGTTGCCGATAATTTCCAATCAACATTATGTTTACTGCCGAATTGTACGGGAATTTTACCGCCCGATTGAAACGGTGTTAAAGGTGTGAGCCCGAATGCATTGGTGTTTACATCATACACTGCCGGAGCAATGAAATTGGGCATTAATTGTGTGGGGATATCGGGAAAATTTTGATATTCTGCCGAACCCGAAATTTGGGGTAAACCGATTGCTGTTGTTTCCCATTTTTGAGCTTTGGCTTTTCGAATATCCAAATCGGCATTTTTTACTTCGTAACTGTGTTCAACAGCATAGTTTTTTAAATCATTTAAAGTGAAAACATTCGTTGTATCCGTATTATCATTTTGAGCGTTTACGGAATAAAAACTAAGTTCAAATAAAATAATGATAGTAATAAATATATAATTCTGTCTTTTCATCAGTCTAATTCTTTAATTTTTTCATTTAATAATTTGATTCCTTTCGGGCTGCAAATAGCCCTGAGGTGATAAATAAACATTTGTTTTACTGCTTTGGGTTTAATAAATTCTTTATATGAAACTATCGAATTTTCAATTTTTTGAACCTGAAAAATTACACGTTGTTTTGCAATTAGTTCAATATCAATATCATCGTAATACAATCCTTCATCAATGCCTTTTTTCATATTTTGAATCATCATTTTATAAACATGTTCAGATTTTAGTTCTGAAAGTTCACGATGAATAATCGGATAATATTTCAACAAGTCATGTTCAACAGCAGGATTATGATTTTTAACCATTTTTATTAAATTCTTTTGAATTTCAAGAATTTCTTCAACAGCATTTAATCCTTCATCAAGAATTCCCAAAAACTTTTTTCCGTGTTTTGAATATTCAAATTCCAAAACCCGTTTTAATAAATCAAGTTTATCATTAACATAATTGTACAGAGTTTTTTTTGAAATCATACATTCGTGTGCCACATCATCCATAGTTACACTTTTAATGCCGAACTTATGATACAAATTTGCAGTTGTTTCAATTATTGTTTTTAGAGTTTTTTCCATTTTTTATTAATTTTCGAAACGCAAATGTAAGAAACATTTTTTATTTAGAAACATTTTTTGTGTAGATTGTTTCCGAAAAACTTTTATTTGACTTAAATCTTTCGTTTACTTCATATTCTCAGTCTCACAACTGAAGAAATTTACATTTTAATCACATTACAGGATTTTTATTGAAACAGAAAATTATGAAAATTTTAAAAAATATTTAATGATAAAAAGTCATTTGCCGTTTATTATTGATAATTTTGTAAAACGCTATATATAAAATACTTATAGAATAGAGTGAGCATATTCCGTTTAAAAAATATATTTACATATCAAAAAGCAACAAAAAATTAAGTTTTCTTAACATTTTATCGTAAATTTGCACAATCAATTCATTTATCATTCGTTATATGAATTTAAAATTTTAATTTATTATTTATTAACTAAATTTTGAATATTATGAAAAAAATTAATGTATTAATTATTGCCGTATTGGCTTTTGCTGCTGCTTTTATGACAAGTTGTAAAAATGATAATCTGGATGCAGCCGCACCGACAATTACTTTTGAAAACGGAGATCAAACTGTTATGGCTAATTCAGATGTAGCAATCAGCGGAGATATTTATGCTGCCGGAGAAATCAAACAAATTGTATTCTTTAAAGACAATGCTTCTTTCGGAGATCCTATCACTAAAGGTTTTGATACAGACACAACTACACATTTCAGTATGAATATTCCCGGAGATCAAGTTACCGAAACTTTTACTTTTGAGATTCAAGTTACCGACAAAAATGATAAAATAGGAAAAGGTTCTGTTACAATTACCGTACAACAAGGAGACCCCGTTGTAAAATTTTCAGGATTAAAAATGTATTGTGCTTCAGCTGATGAAACAGGTGACGGAGATTATGCATCTTTAACTATTTTTCATACTTGGAATCATTATCAAGCCAAAAATTATCCTGATACAATTGCTGTTATTGATGTATGGTATTACAACGGAAACTATACAAAAGATTTAGGAGGAACACCTCATTTGGTTTCTCCCGATACAAAAACAACTACTATTATAACTCATAACGGTTTAATTCTGCCAAATGCAAAAGCAACAAAATTACGAGTATTAACTTCTTCGGAAGCTGCTGATTTTTCTGATTGGACAAATATCAATGATGATTATTTAATTAACAATATTGATATGTCAAACGGGACTTATAATGTCGGCGGCTTTGCTCAAGGTGATATAATAGCTTTTGAATTACAAGACGGTAAAAAAGGAGTTATGAAAGCTGTCGGAGGAACTGCCGGAAGCAATCCCAGCGACTACATTATTGTTGATGTTATTGTTCAGGAACAAGCACCTGTTAAATAATTCTTACAAAATATAATTAATAAAAGAGAGGCAAAACAGTCTCTCTTTTTTATTTAATTAAAGAATAACTGATGATTTTTCTTATTTTTGGATTTTTATTAAAAAAAATGAGAAATCAAACAAAAGAAAATATTAAACGACTGTTCAAACAAACCTTTAATGAATATATAACGGATTATAATCAATTGCCGCTTTCGGGTTCTTCCAGAATTTATTTCAGAATAAAAAGCAAAAACAGATCTGTAATAGGAGCATATAATTCCGATAAAAGAGAAAATGAAGCATTCTTAGAATTATCGGAAATATTTAAAAAAAATAAAGTAAACGTACCGAAAATATATGCAGAAGATTTAAAAAACGATATATATATTCAAGAAGATTTAGGTAACGAAACATTATTTAACAGACTTTTAAACACAAGAAAAAATAATGATTTTCCGGAAGAATTAATTGAAACATATAAAAAAGTAACAGAACAACTTGCGGAGCTTCAAATTAAAACTAAAAATCAAATAGATTTTTCATTGTGTTATCCGCGAAATGCTTTTGACAGGCAATCAATTATGTGGGATTTTAATTATTTTAAATACAATTTCTTAAAATTTACGGATATAAATTTTGACGAACAACTTTTAGAAAATGATTTTAATAATTTTGCCGACTATTTATTACAGGCAAATTGTAATTTCTTTATGTACAGAGATTTTCAGTCGAGAAATATAATGCTTCACGAAAATAAAATATATTTCATTGATTATCAGGGCGGCAGAAAGGGTGCGTTACAATACGATTTAGCTTCTCTGCTTTATGATGCCAAAGCTGATATCTCTGAAAAGACTCGAAATAAAGTAAAAAATCACTATCTTAATTTTCTGAATGAAAAATTTAGTATTGATACAGAAAATTTTGATAAATATTATTATGAATATGTATTAATTCGTATTTTACAAGCAATGGGAGCATACGGTTTCAGAGGATTGTATGAAAAGAAATCACATTTTATCGACAGTATTCCGTACGGACTTAAAAATATGAACGAAATATTACCTAAAGTAACATTTCTGAAGAATGTACCGGAATTGAAACGGATATTAAAATTATTGCCGGATTCTCAAAAATTAAAACAAATTATGACTGAAAATAAACTGAAAGTTACAATTAAAAGTTTTTCGTATAAAAGAGGTACTCCTTATGATAATTCGGGTAACGGCGGCGGATTTGTGTTCGATTGCCGATTTATAAACAATCCGGGAAGAATTGAACGATACAAACAACTTTGCGGAAAAGACAAAGAGGTTATTGATTTTTTGGAAAATTTAAATGAAACACGTGCTTTTTTTAATTCAATTTCTCAAATAGTTTCTGCAGCCGTATTAAATTATCAATCAAGAGGTTTTAAAGATTTAGCCGTTAATTTCGGATGCACGGGCGGACAGCATCGTTCGGTATTTTTTGCGGAAAAAACTGCTCGTTTATTAAGAGAAAATTTTGATATAAATGTAGAACTTATTCACAGAGAGTTATCATAAACAAGGTGCAAGGGAACAAGGGTACAAGGAACAAGGTGCAAGGGTACAAGGTGCAAGGGAACAAGGTGTGAGGGGACAAGGGTACAAGGAACAAGGTGCAAGGGTACAAGGTACAAGGGGAGCAAGGGAACAAGGTGTGAGGGAATCGGGATATCGCATAAAAAAATATAATTTAAATGAGCAGTTACAGAGAGTTAAATATATATCAATCAGCTTATAATTTGGCTATGCAAGTTCATAAATTGACTATGAAATTACCAAAATATGAACTTTATGAGCAAGGAAGTCAAATAAGAAGATCTTCAAAAAGTATTAAAGATAATATTGCGGAAGGTTTTGGCAGAAGACGATACAAAGCCGAATTTATCAGATTTTTAATTTTTTCTCACGCTTCTTGCGATGAAACTATTTCACAACTTAATATGATAAATGAATTATATTTCAAAGAAAATCCGATTACTCAATTAATTAAAGACTACGAAGCATTAAGCAAACAAATTAACAAATATATTCAGTATGTTGAAAGAAATTGGCAAACATAAAACCCGCACCCTGCAACCTGCAACCTGCAACCTGCACCCTGCAACCTGCAACCTGCAACCTGCAACCTGTAACCTGCAACCTGCAACCTGTAACCTGCAACCTGAAACCTGAAACCTGAAACCTGAAACCTGCAAACCTTGCAACCTGAAACCTGAAAACCCAAAAACTAAAATAAAACAGCTAAATATCTGACATAATGTTCAAAAACCTATATAACTTCTTCAAAAACAAACGATTTCTACTTACCGGAATTATGATGCTGATATTCGGTGTTACAATTTTTACGGCTCTGAAAATTCACACAACCGAAGATATTTCGGAAATGATACCCGTTGACAGAGAATTACAACGATTTAATTTTGCAAATAAACACATAAAAATAAACGATAAAATAATTATAAACCTCTCCCTGAAAAACAATACCGCAGATGCAAAGCCCGAAGTTTTAGAATCCTTTGCCGACAGTTTAGAAATAATTCTTACAAAAAACTTTTCCGGATACATTGCCGAAATTCAGAATTCTTTCGGTAATCAAGTGATGAACGAACTTTACAATATCTTTTATGAAAATTTACCTGTTTTCCTTTCCGAAAAAGATTATCTGAAAATCGACACACTGCTTTCGGAAAACGGAATAGATAAAACGCTTGCCGCAGATTTCAGAACATTGATTTCTCCTGCAAGTATGGTTACAAAAAAGTTCATAAAAAAAGACCCGCTCAGCATCACACCTCTTGCTCTTAAAAAACTTCAAGGTCTTCAACTTGATAATAGTTATGAAATATTTGACAATCATATATTTACAAAGGACAAAAAACATCTTTTACTGTTTGTGGTTTCAAAATATTCCAATAATGAAACCGGAAAAAACAAAATTTTAATTGAAGGAATCAATCAAACATTAAAGAAATTAAAAACAAAAATACCCGAGGTAAAAGCCGAAATTTTCGGTGCACCGGTTATTTCGGTCGGAAATGCCGAACGCATAAAAAAAGACATAATTCTTACGGTGAGCATTGCCGTTATTGTTTTATTTTTCTTTTTGTCGTTTTTCTACAAACGTTTTGACATTTTTTTCATAATTTTTCTGCCGGCAGCATTCGGGGCAGCAGTTTCAA
>JAJRUH010000178.1 GCA_024277895.1 Bacteroidota bacterium
ACATATTGAATAATTCCCTTTTTATGATTAATTTTATACCGATAAATTAACTAATAAATATTATGGAAAATAATTCATATAATCCTTTCGAAGCAGCCCGAAAGCAATTTGACAAAGCTGCTGATTTATTAGGACTGAATAAAGCGGCAAAAGATTTTTTGAGAAGTCCTGTAAGAGAATTTCATTTTTCTATTCCGGTTCGCATGGATGACGGCTCAAAAAAAATATTCAAAGCATTCAGAATACATCATAATGATGCCAGAGGACCTGCAAAAGGCGGTATCAGATTTCATCCTATGGAAACAGTTGATACCGTAAGAGCATTATCTATGTGGATGACATGGAAAACTTCAGTTGTTGATATTCCCTTGGGCGGAGGAAAAGGCGGAGTTATTTGCGACCCTCATAATTTAAGCATGTTTGAACAAGAACAAATATGCAGAGGTTGGGTTCGCCAAATCGTTAAAAATATAGGTCCCTATTCCGATATTCCTGCTCCTGATGTTATGACCAGTCCACAGCACATGCTTTGGATGTTGGATGAATATGAAACAATAGCCGGCGGCAAATTTCCGGGAACCATTACAGGAAAACCCCTCGGTATGGGAGGTTCTGAAGGCAGGACAGAAGCTACAGGCTACGGAGTAATTATTGCTTTGAGAGAAGCATTAAGAGAATTGAAAATAAAACCGGAAATAACAACGGCAAGCATACAAGGATTCGGAAACGTATCTCAATATGCAATTGAGTTATATGAGAAAATAGGGGGAAAAGTTATTTGTGTGTCATCTTGGGATAATAACGACAAAAAAAGTTATGCTTTCAGAAAAAAAGAAGGGGTAAATCTAAAAGAATTACGAGAAATCTCAGATACATTCGGAGGAATAGATAAAAATAAAGCACAAGATTTAGGTTATGAACTTTTAGACGGAGAAAAATGGATTGAACAAGAAACAGACATTTTAATTCCTGCAGCATTAGAAAACCAAATAACAAAAAATAATATCGACAAAGTAAATCAGCGAGTAAAAATTATAGCAGAAGGTGCAAACGGACCTACATCGCCCGAAGCTGATACTCTTCTAAACAAAAAAGATATTTTAATTATTCCCGATTTTTTAGCCAATGCCGGTGGTGTAATTTGCAGTTATTTCGAGCAAGTTCAAAATAATATGAATTATTATTGGAGCAAAGATGAAGTTTTATCAAAACTCGATATGAAAATGACAAATGCATACGCTTCAGTAAGTAATTTTTCAAAACAAAATAATGTTAATCTAAGAGATGCGGCTTATTTAATTTCTGTAAACAGGGTAGCAAATGCTTGCCAAAGCAGAGGATGGATTTAATTTTTAAAATCTCACTTAAAAAATGATGAAATGCAACTTGACAAAAATTTCTTTACTTCAGAATTCCCCATAAGTTTTTTGGGAGAAGGAGAACTCGGAGGAAAAGCAAAAGGATTGGAATTTATTTATTCTGTTATTAAATCCGAAATCGACCCCGACGAATTTCCTGAATTTGATATCAACATTCCTAAAATGATTGTTATAAAAACGGATATATTTGATACATTTATGCAATCAAATAATTTATATCAAATTGCACTGTCTGAAGAAAGCGACGAAAGAATTGCTCTCGCTTTTCAGCAAGCAGATTTACCTTTTAATATTCTCGGAGATTTACGATTAATCGCAACCGAAATAAAACAACCTCTTGCCGTTCGTTCCTCAAGTTTATTAGAAGATGCCGCAGGAGCTCCGTTTGCGGGAATATACGGAACAAAAATGACTCCGAATAACCAATTTGATATTGATACACGCTTCAAAAAATTAACCGAAGCCGTAAAATATGTGTACGCTTCAGCATTTTTTCAATCTCCGAAAAATTATATGAAAGCAACGAAACATAAAATTGAAAATGAAAAAATGGCTGTAATTATTCAAGAAGTTGCGGGAGAAAAACACGGAGAAAAATATTATCCTGAAATTTCCGGCGTTGCACGTTCATATAATTTTTACCCTTCCGGAAACTCAAAACCCGAAGACGGAGTCGTAAATCTTGCTTTTGGTTTGGGAAAAACCATTGTTGACGGAGGAGTATCCTGGGCATATTCTCCTTCAAATCCCAAAAAAGACCCGCCTTTTAAATCAGTAAAAGACATGCTGAAACAAACTCAGTTAAAATTTTGGTCAGTTAATTTAGGGCAGATGCATGAATACGACCCGATTAACGAGACCGAATATCTTTTTGAAAAATATATTACCGAAGCTGAGGAAGACATGACTTTAAAAGAATTAGTTTCAACATATGATGCTGCCGCAGACAGAGTTTGGACAGGACAATCCGATGACGGACCGAGAATAATTACTTTTGCTCCGATTCTTAAAACTAAAACAATCCGATTAAACAAATTGATAAAAAAAGTCTTAAAAATTTGTGAAAAAGCATACAATTCTCCTGTTGAAACAGAATTTGCAGTAACCATAAATAAAAATATTTACAGAACCGACATAAAACATAAATTCAGTTTTTTACAAGTTCGCCCTATGGTTGTTTCTTCCGAAGAAGTAACAATTAAAGATGAAGAATTTAATAATGAAAATACTTTACTAAGCTCTGAATATGTTCTGGGTAACGGAAGTATAAATAATTTAACGGATATCATTTATTTAAAAATCGGAAATTTCCAGGCAAAATATACTTATAAAATAGCGGAAGAATTATCTGTTATGAATAAAAAAATGATTGCAGAAAATAAAAAATATCTGTTAATAGGTTTCGGAAGATGGGGAACGACAGACCCATGGGCAGGAATTCCCGTTGACTGGAGTCAAATATCCGGAGCAAAAGTCATTGTTGAAACTTCAATTGAAGAAATGAAACAGGAAATGAGTCAGGCATCTCATTTTTTTCATAATATTTCGAGTTTTGAGGTTTCATATTTTTCAATTCCTTTTTACAATAATGAAGCTATTGACTGGGATTGGCTTTACGAGCTTGAAACAGCAGAAGAAACAAGGTTTATTAAACACGCAAAAACTAAAAAACCGCTTAAAATTAAAGTTGACGGGAGAACCGGTAAAGGCATAATATTAAAAAAATAATTATTCTTTTTCTGACAGTTTAATTATATAAAGTATGGAAGATTTAACCGATCAATACAATTTAATAAATAAGTTAAAAGAACGTGCCAAAGAGTTAAATTGTTTATACGAAATACAAGAATTACTTAACGATTCTGATAAACCCGCAGATGAAATTTTAACGGGAATAGTTAAAGCAATTCCTCCCGGATGGCAATATCCTGATATTTGCAAAGCAAAGCTAACCTATAATAACCAATTTTTTAAAACCGGAAATTTTGATGAAACAGACCAAGTTCTTTCTTCCGACATTAAATTAAATAATGAAAAAGTAGGGAAAATTGAAATTTTCTATACGGAAGAACGTCCCGAATGTGATGAAGGTCCTTTTTTAAAGGAAGAAAGGCGATTAATTAATACTATTTCGGAACAAATAGGATCATTCTTTTTCCATAAAGAATTGAAATCAGTTTTTGATGAAGAAAAACAACCGCAAAAAGAAAAAAAA
>JAJRUH010000179.1 GCA_024277895.1 Bacteroidota bacterium
GTTTTTAAAACTTTAGACGATATTGCAAGAGGAGATGTTAGGACAAAACTCAGAGGAATTCTCGGAAATTTCCTTTTTAGTGATGATGATATTGAAAAAAAAGTTGCAGTTCTTTCCGGCGGCGAACGCTCGCGGTTGGCGTTGGCAAAACTTATGCTCGAACCATACAACTTTTTAATTCTTGACGAACCCACAAACCATTTGGATATTCACTCAAAAGACGTTTTAAAACAAGCACTTTTACAATATGACGGAACATTAATAGTAGTTTCTCACGACAGATATTTTCTTGACAGTTTGGTTAATGAAATTTATGAATTTTCAAATCACAAAATTAAAAAACACTCCGGTGATATTCATCTGTTTCTTCAAAAGAAAAAAAAGGAAAATATTAGTCAGTTTGAAAGAAAAAATATTTCTTCAGGAAAAAATAATGCAGATTCATCAAAAAACAAACAACTGTATTTGAAGAGAAAAGAAATAGAAAAAGAAATCCGAAAAGTCGAAAGAAAGCACGAAGAACTCGAAAAAAGAATTGAAAAACTTGAAAACTTTATAGCTGAATGTGAATATAAATTATCTTCCGGCAAAGAAATAAATGATAAAGAATTTTGGTTAAAATTTGAAAATGCAAAAAAAGAAGTTGATAAAAAAATGGTTTTGTGGGATGAATTAACTCATATTATCACAGAACTTTCCGACAAGAAAGAAAAATACAAATAATCTTTTATGAAAATTATCCTGCCATTATATAAAACTAAAATATATTCTTATATTTGCATTTAGCATGTTTCGAATAAAATCTGTTTAATGAAAAAACAATTTTTTATCATAATCAATACGCTTTTAATTTTTGGTATTTTATTTTTCGTTTCTTCTTGTAAAGGTGAAGATTCCGGTAAAGGAACAAACACTGATACTGAAAAATCTGAAAACACCGATAAAACATTTAAATTTCAAGAAAAACTATTCAGCATTCCCTCACCTTTTGTAGCATCAGATTTAATTAAATCAATTTCGGAAGATTTTAATAATGATTTTTTAAACCCCTCCGAGAATAAAGTAAATTATATCACAACTTTTTCAAAAGCCGTAAATTTGGGCGTTTATACAGCCGATTTAGCATATTCTAATATTTATGACCAATTTTCGGCAACTACAAAATACATAAAAGTTGTAAGAAGTTTATCTTCAGAATTGCAAATAATGAATCCTTACACAGATAAAGTTCTTGAAAATTTTGAAAATAATCTTCATGATAAAGACTCTTTAAATAAAATTTTTACTGACGCTTATCGAGAAACCGATTTATACCTGTCAAAAAATAATCGTGAAGAAGTTGCAAATCTTGTTGTTACCGGAGCATGGATTGAGGGCTTATATCTGATGACACGAATTGCAAACGAAAAATGTAATAAACAACTAATTGACAGAATCGGAGAACAAAAATATTCATTATTGAATTTATTGAGTTTATTAAATAATCAACAAAACAAAGATGCTAAGACTAAAGAGCTGATTAAGAAACTCAAAGAACTAAACAAAGAATTTAAAAAAATTAAAATAAAGTATAAATATTTCAATCAAATAGTTGCTCCTAATGAACAAAAAACTATTATTTTGAGCGAAACTGAAATTATTATTACTCCTGAATTATTGAAAAAAATTACAGATAAAGTTAAACAAACTCGAAAATTGATTACAAAATAATTATTAAGTGAAAAAAAACATACTAAAATACATTCTTCTTTTAATAAGTGTATTATTTTTTAAATTTAATATTTCAGCTCAATTAGATTCAGTTTTAAATCAATGTAATACATATTTAACCAATGATTATATCTCTGACGGACAACAGTATTTAAGTTTAATTACCGGAGATCAAACTGCAGAATTCAGTGCTGTTTTTTACGGCGGAAATACATACAGAATCATTTCTTGCGGAGGCAGCGGAACTTCCGACATCGAATTTACGGTTTATGATAAATACAGAAATAAATTGTTTTCAAATTCAGATTATAATTATATAAATTATTGGAACTTTCAGTTTGAATCTACCGTAGAGTGCTTTATTGAAGCAAAATTTGCTCCCGGAACAAATACTTCCGGTTTCATTGTTATTTTAATCGGTCTGCAAAAATGAGTGAAAGTATTTTAAAAGCTTTAATGCAACTGTTTGCAATCATTGCTCGTCCCGACAGCGATGAAGGAAGCCGACGACCGCTCGTAAAACTGTTTCTGAATCAGCAGCTTAACAAAGAATTAGTTTCTCACTATCTTATTATTTTTGATAACTTTTATCACGAGCATCAAAAAAAATCTCAAAATAAGCGTGCCAAAACAATTGCATCTTCCTCAGTAAGAGTTCTTACAATTTGTACATTAATAAATAAAGAACTCACTTTAAAGCAAAAAATAATTGTGCTTATTCGACTTCTCGAATTCATTAATTCTGAAGGAAAAGCCAGCGAACAAGAATATGAATTTGTAAAAACCGTAGCGGATACTTTTTATATTCCCTATTCGGAATATGAAAGATTGAAAACTTTTGTATTGAATACTACAGGAAATATTCCGGAATTTGATAATATTCTGATTATTTCTGATACAAAACCGGAAGATAAATCTGTTAAATACCTTTATACAAAAGCACTTGACGAACCTATTATCGTATATTTCAGTGAGATGTCAAATATGTATATCTTCGAATATTACGGGTCTGAGGAATTGTTTCTTAACGGACAATTAATTCTCAAAGACAGAGTTTATGCGCTTTCGGCAGGTTCGGCAATTCGTGATGCAAAAAGAAATCCGATTTATTTCAGTGATATTGTTAAAGCATTTCAGAAAGAATCGGAGAAAACAAAACTTCTTTTTGAGGTAAATAATCTTACGTATAAATTCCAAAGCGGAAAAACAGCCCTGCATAAAACAAATTTTACCGAAACAAACGGCAAACTTGTCGGTATTATGGGTGCAAGCGGATCCGGAAAATCTACATTACTGAATATCTTAAACGGTAATTATCCGTCAACCACCGGTGAAGTCTTAATTAACGGATTTGACGTGAACCGAGACAAAGATGAATTAGAAGGAATAATCGGTTTTGTTTCTCAGGACGATTTATTAATGGAAGATTTAACTGTTTTCCAAAACCTGTATTATAATGCCGAATTATGTTTCGGAGGTTTGTCTAAAAAACAAATTCTTAAAAAAGTTGTTATAGTTCTTAAAAATCTGGGACTGTTTGAAATCCGAAATATGAAAGTCGGAAGTCCGCTGAATAAAAAAATCAGCGGCGGACAAAGAAAAAGATTAAATATTGCACTTGAATTAATAAGAGAACCGGCTATTTTATTTTTAGATGAGCCGACTTCCGGTTTATCCTCTCGAGACTCGGAAAATATACTTGATTTGCTGAAAGATATTACCCTAAAAGGAAAATTAATTTTTGTTGTTATCCATCAGCCTTCTTCCGATATTTTTAAAATGTTTGACAGGTTATTAATTCTTGACCAAGGCGGATATGTGGTATATAACGGAGATCCTGTTGATTCTTTGGTTTATTTCAAATCTCGTATAAAACAAGCCGACTGGAGTGAAAGTGAATGCCCTGTTTGCGGAAATGTTAATGCCGAGCAGATTTTTGATATTCTGGAATCTCAAATTCTGGATGAATACGGAAACTTAACTTCTTTACGAAAATTTAAACCGCGTGAATGGTATTCATATTACGAAGAAAATAAAAAAGAAGTAATATCTGATAAAGAATTTGAAAAAGGAAAGATTCATAAATTACTTCCGGATATTAAATTTAAAGTTCCTAACAAATTTAAACAATTTTGGATTTTTACTAAACGAGATGTAAGATCAAAGTTAGCTAATATCCAATATATGGTACTGAACCTGTTAGAAGCTCCTATATTAGCATATCTTTTATCCGAAATTATTAAATACTTTAATATTTCGGCAGAAAATACTTTAGGTTACAGCTACAGTGAAAATGATAATATCCCGGTGTACATTTTTATGGCTGTAATAATTGCCCTCTTTACAGGACTTACTATGAGTGCCGATGAAATTATTAAAGACCGGAAAATAAGAACACGTGAATCGTTTCTGAATTTAAGCCGAAACAGTTACCTTATCTCTAAAGTATTTATACTCTTTACTTTAGCTGCATACCAGGCATTGGTTTTTACATTAATCGGAAATACGGTTTTGCATATTCAATTAATGTTTTGGGAATATTGGCTGGTATTATTTACAACCTGGGCTTCGTCAATAATGATGGGATTAAATATTTCGGACGGATTTAAAACTTCAGTTACAATATACATTCTTATTCCGTTTTTAATAATACCGCAAATTGTATTGAGCGGTATTATTGTAAGGTATGAAAAATTAAATCCTGCGATAACTACACCCGGAACAGTACCGTGGTTCGGAGAAATTATTACCGCAAGATGGTCATATGAGGCATTAGCAACATATCAATTTATTTATAATAAATATGAGGAGCCGATTTACAAATGGGAGCGAATAAAACATGAAGCTAATTTTAAGAAAGATTTGCTTATAAGTAATTTGAAAAATAAAATAGCTTTTTATGAAAGACATTCAGATGAGCTTTCTAAAGAAGAAAAAATAATTTCAGATTTTACAGTTCTCAGAAATGAAATTTCAAAAGAACTGAAATTCAATGATAAAATTACTCCCGACATAAATATTAATAATATATACATAGATAAAATTACTAAAGAAGATATTATAAAAATTAAAAAATATCTGGCAGATTTAAAATTATATTATATCAACAGATACAAATTAGCAGAACAAAAAGAAGACGAATGCATAAATGAAAAAACTAAAACACCTCAATTAAATGACGAATATATTCAGTTAAAAAGAGATTTTCACAATGAGGCATTAGAAGAAATTGTTACGAATAAAAATGAATTGAAAAAAATCCTTGAATATAACGGTCATTTATATCAAAAAACCGATATGATTTATAAATATCCCGAAAAAATAATTATTTCTCATTTTTACGCTCCGAAAAAGAAATTATTTGACGGAAAATATTATCCGACATATTGGGTAAATCTTACTATTATATGGATTTTTACTTTATTACTGTACTTTGCATTATATTTCAGTTTTATAAAACGAACATTTTCATTTTTTGAAAATATACAATATAAATTGAAAGAAAAACGTGAACAGAAATATTAATTTTTGCAGTTTAAAACCCGATGATAAAACTCATTATAATTAACGGTCCGAATCTTAATCTGCTTGGTATCAGGGAAACAGAGATATACGGACACAAATCATTCGACAGCTATTTTGAAAATTTATCATTTAAATTTCCCGACAGTAAACTTGAATTTTACCGGTCCAATTCCGAAGGAAAATTAATTGACAAACTGCATGAAGTCGGGTTCTCGTATGACGGAATTATATTAAATGCTGCTGCATACACGCACACCTCATTAGCAATTGCCGATGCCGTAAAAGCAATAAAAACTCCTGTAATCGAAGTCCATATTTCAAATATTTTTAAAAGGGAAGATTTAAGACATATCTCATTAATTGCACCTTATTGCTCAGGCAGTATTTCAGGTTTCGGTTTAAAATCCTATGAACTTGCAATCAGAAGTTTTTTGGAATAAAATAAAATATTCTTATCTTAACAAATTGAAGTATTCGGTCTTTTACCGTATATTTGTCTATAATAAATTATACAAAAACTATGAAAATTCCGATAGTTGAAAACGATTCATATCTTAAACCTTTTGAAAATAAAATTTACGAAAGGATAAGAAAAATCAATAATAAAGAAAAAGAACTTGCAAACGAAAAGGAATTGTCGGAATTTGCAAATGCACATCATTTTTTCGGCCTACATAAAACTAAAACCTCTTGGATATACCGTGATTGGTTGCCTAATGCCGAAGAAGTTTGGCTGACAGGTAATTTCTCTCAATGGAAACTTTCGGAAACTTACAAACTTAAAAAAGATAAAAACGGTAATTTTTCTTTAAAATTAAAACTTACGCAACTTCAGCATGGTGATTTGTACCGTTTATTTGTAAAGTGGGAAGGCGGCAGCGGCGACAGAATACCGGCTTACGCAAAACGTGTAGTACAAGATGAACAAACAAAAATCTTTAATGCACAAGTATGGTTTCCGGATGAAAAATATCAACAAAAATATAAATCTCCGAAAAAAAAAGACCGAATATTTATTTATGAAGCACATATCGGTATGGCATCCGAAGAAGGAAAAGTGGCTTCATTTAAATATTTTCAGGAAAATATTATTCCGAAAGTACATTCTTTAGGATACGATACTATTCAATTGATGGCAATTCAGGAGCATCCGTATTACGGATCTTTCGGTTACCATGTTTCTAATTTTTATGCAGTTTCTTCTCGTTTCGGCACTCCGGACGATTTGAAAGAATTAATTGACGAAGCTCATAAATACGGGATTCGTGTTATTATGGATATTGTTCACTCACATGCTGTTAAAAACGAAGTCGAAGGTATCAGTAAATATGACGGAAGTAACTATCAGTTTTTTCATGCCGGAGACAGAGGATTACATTCGGCTTGGGATTCGAGATGCTTTGATTACGGGAAAAATGAAGTTCTGCATTTTTTATTGTCAAATTGCAAATTTTGGATTGAAGAATATAATTTTGACGGTTTTCGCTTTGACGGCGTTACAAGTATGTTGTATTTAAATCACGGATTAGGTGCAAATTTTACAACTTATGATGATTATTTTAATGATAATCAGGATGAGGATGCTTTATGCTACTTGGCACTCGCAAATAAACTTATTCACAAAATAAAACCCGATGCTGTTACCGTTGCTGAAGAAATGAGCGGTATGCCGGGTATTGCAAGTTCTGTTGAAGACGGGGGTTTCGGTTTTGATTATAGGTTAGCGATGGGAATTCCCGATTTCTGGATAAGAAACATTAAAGAACAAAAAGATGAAAATTGGCATGTCGGAAATATTTTTTTCAGACTTACGGATAAACGAAAAGATGAGAAAACAATAAATTATTCCGAGTCGCATGATCAGGCTTTAGTTGGTGATAAAACAATTATTTTTCGTTTGGCGGATGCTGATATGTATTATTATATGCAAATTCAGAATATGAATTTAATTACCGAACGTGCCGTTGCTTTGCATAAAATGATTCAATTAATTACTTCTGCTACAGCTCAAACCGGCTATCTGAATTTTATGGGTAATGAATTCGGGCATCCCGAATGGATTGATTTTCCGCGTGAAGGTAATAATTGGTCTTATCATTATGCACGCAGACAGTGGAGTTTGTCGGAGAATAAAAATTTAGCATATTATTATTTAAATGCTTTCAATACTGAACTTATTCATTTACTTAAATGTAAAAATATACTTGAAACAAAAATTCAGCTTCTTTCTGATAAAGCATATGACCAAGTTCTTATTTTTAAAAGAAGTAAATATATTTTTGTTTTTAATTTTAATCCGTTTGTTTCATTCCCCGATTACGGTTTTGAAACGGAGAAAGGCAGCTATAAAATTGTTTTAAATTCGGATGATAAAACTTATTTGGGACAGGGACGAATTGATAATCAGATGCTTTATAAAACATCCGGAATTGAAAATAAGAATATTTTAAAAATTTACGTACCGACAAGAACCTGTTTTGTACTGGAAAAAACAGACTGATCAAATAAGTATTCGCTATTTTCCTGTACTAAACTTTTTAAATTTATTTTTGAAATAACTTAGTGTCATTCGCTCTTTCCAACTTCCCCACGGATGATGAATCCCTAATGAAATACCGTTATTTTTTATTTTTTTAATATCCTTTTTGTTATTGGGTGACGGCGGATGATAAACTAATCTTTCGGGTAAATAAATGTCCGAATACCGTTCTTCATTTTCATAATAAATACGTGTTAATAAACCCGGACCTGTGGCATCTACTACTTGAGTATAATCTGTAACATTCGGCGGATTATTTTTAAGATCATTAATAACGTCCGACCAAAACACATGACCGGGAATCGAAGCAAAGAAACAATTTCCGAGAGTATTTTCTTTATCTCCGAATGAAATACTTCTGTTTAACGGTAAAATAATATTTTTGTTTCCGAAATTAAACGATTGTAGTATTTCATAATCTAAATCGGCATAAACCCCCCCGATTTTATACATTATTAAATATCGTATTACATCGGCACGCATAATATTTCTTGAAAATCCTTTGAAAACATCATAAAAATCCGGATATTCTTTTTTTACAAATGCGTCATTATCTTCATCAGTCCATAAAATATATTTCCAATCAGAATTCAGTTGTTGTATTCTTTTTACAAACGGACTCCATTTTTTAGGAACCTCTGTCGTTTTCCAGGTTTGATGAATAATTGCAGGTATCATATTTTATTTAAGTTGATTTTGTTTCAGTAAATAAGATAAAGTATAAGCAATATCTTCCGATATTGTTTCAATAAATTTTATATCATTTTCAGTAAATTCTCTCGATGAAGCTAATTCAATAACACCGAAAACTTCATTCTCGACATAAATAGGAGACAACAGCAAGCTTTTCGGTTTTGTATAACCGAAACCGGATACAATTTTTATATAATCGTCATCTGTTTTGTCAATGTAAATAATAGATTTATCTGCCGCACAAGTGCCGACCAATCCGTCGCCTATTTTTATTTCTTTATTTATAATCTTCTTTTTATTGTATGCATAGGAAGCTTTTAATACCAATATGTCAGGGTTCTTATTTTTATCAATAACATAAATGCCTCCGATATCAGCATTTAAGAAATGTACTAATTCCGTAAGCAAATCAAAAGTCAGTTCATTTATATTTCCGAATCTGTGACGAATAATTTTTCCGAATTTAACAATGCCGTCTTTATGTCGGTTGGAAATTGCTCTTAATTGTTCCTCCTGTTTTTGTTCTTTTTGCTTTCTTATAAGATGCTTTTTCAGTGCAATTAATTTGGTCCCTGTTATGTCGTCCGCAATGAGATTGTCGTTTATGTTTTCATATTTTTCATCTGTCAGATTATTTAAGAAATTTCCGGTTCTGTTAAATTCCTCTTTTATCATATTTGCATAATCCCTTGCTTGTTCAAATTCCGCTGTTTTTATCGGTTTATTGTTTTTGACGGAAGCAAGTTCAGAAAGTTTTATATTTAAGTTATGAATTTGTTTTTTTACATAAGTATAAAATCCAAAAACAGATAAAATTAAAATCAAAGTAAAAATAAACAGAACTATAACAGAATTAATCAGAAACTTTTTATTGTGAGCTGTGCGTATGGCTAAATCTGCATTTTGAACAGTAATAATATTTTTTTTAATTTCTTGAATTTGACTTACTAAATTATTAAATAATCCCGAATAATATGAAGTTCCGTTAATTTTTTTGAGCTTAAATGCTGATAAAATTGTATTGAACCACTCTGCTGTATTGTTAATCACGATTTGTTTTTCCGAAATACTTTTAAAAACAGTGTGATCTGATTTTAAAGATTGTAAAAAAGAATGCTCTGCTGTTAAAAAATTATTTTCCGATTCGAGATTTCCTGATAAGAGTAAATTTGTTTTTAATATTTTTAAATTTTGAAATTTGCTTTTCAGTTGAGGATATGCGTTTAATATCTTATCTGTTTTATTTTCTGCTTGGAGAATATGCTCATAATATCCGTTTCCGGAATTTCCGAGTTTTTGTAAATTTTCGTTTAAAAGTTTAAAATCTGCTTCGAAATTGTCCGAAATATCTTTATTATTATTAATAATTGCAGCTATGTCAAAATTGTTTTCAGAATTTAATTCATATATTTTTTCATTAGAATTTTTGATGCTGTACAAGAGATAATATACTTTATCGGAATACGCATCTTTTTTATATAAATAATACTCATCAGGATGTTTGACTTCCTTATAATCAGTAATTAGTTTTTTCAGTTTTATTAAATCAGAAGAAATCTTGTTAAGATTTTTATTAAAAGCAATATTTTTATTTTGAGAATTACGAACTGATAAAAAAATGAAGAAAATTATAGTTGATGACAGAACTGTAAAAGCAGCAATACTAATAAAAAAAGATTTTAAATTTCCGATTAAAGATTTCAGCATTTTTGCAGTTTATAATTTAAAGAAATAAAAACAAAAATATAAAAAGAATTTCATATCTTTGTAAAATTAATAAAAATAAGATAAATTTAACTTTTCTGAATAAAAATACTGAATAAAATAAAATTAGTTGGTTATTTTTTTGAATAATTCGAATAATTATATTTTCTTTGCAGTCCGAAATAAAAAAGAAGGTTTTCAATCAAATAATATTACAATGTCAAGAGTTTGTCAAATAACAGGAAAAAGAGTGACATCAGGAAATAATGTATCTCATTCACACAAGAAAACAAAAAGAACATTTAAACCCAATTTGTTTACAAAAACATATTGGCTTGAAGAAGAAGATCGCCAAATCGTATTAAAAGTTTCTGCAAAGGGCATGAAAATTATTAATAAGAAAGGTTTGAGCAATGCATTAAAAGATGCGAAAGAAAAAGGATACATAGGTAAATACTAATCGGAAAATTACGAAACAATGGCAAAAAAGAAAGGCGACAGAATTCAGGTAATTTTAGAATGTACCGAGCATAAAAACAGCGGAATGCCCGGAACATCAAGATATATTACGACTAAGAACAGAAAAAATACAACTTCAAGATTAGAATTGAAAAAATACAATCCTATTTTGAGAAAATATACTATTCATAAAGAAATAAAATAATTAAGTCATGGCTAAGAAAGTTGTAGCATCATTACAAAAAGGAGAAGGAAAAACATTTACAAAAGTGATTAAAATGGTAAAATCTCCTAAAACCGGAGCTTATACGTTTAAAGAAGAAATGGTTCATAACGAAAAAGTAAAAGATTTTTTTGCTAAGAAGTAAATTTCGTTAAATTTTATACACTTTTTTAAGAGTGCTTTTTTCCTTTTTGGAGAGAAGCATTTTTTATATATCAGCAAGTTAATTATTATAATTTTCCGGATATGGCATTATTTAAAAAAACAAAAATAGAAAAAGAAAATCTGCAAAGCGGTTTGGAAAAAACAAAAGAAAGTATTTTTAAAAAACTTTCGCGTGCTGTTGCCGGAAAATCAAAAGTTGGTGATGATTTTCTTGATGATTTGGAAGAAATTCTTATCAGTTCGGATGTCGGTGTCGATACAACTGTTAAAATTATAGAACGTTTGGAAAAACGAGTTGCCGAAGATAAATTTTTCGGTTTGCAGGAGTTAAATCAAATACTGAAAGAAGAAATTACTGGATTATTATCGGAAAATGAAGCAAATGATGATGAGGATTATTGGGCTAAATCCGGTGACAATCCTTATGTAATAATGGTTGTAGGTGTAAACGGAGTGGGAAAAACAACGACAATCGGAAAATTAGCATGGAAATTTAAAAATGAAGGCAAAAAAGTTGTTCTCGGTGCTGCCGATACTTTCAGAGCTGCAGCTGTTGAACAATTAGATATTTGGGCAAATCGCATAGATGTCCCGATAATTAAACAAACAACCGGTGCCGACCCGGCTTCGGTGGCTTTCGATACTTTAAAATCTGCAAAAGCAAATAATGCTGATATAGTTATTATTGATACTGCCGGACGATTGCATAATAAAATTAATTTAATGAACGAGCTGACAAAAGTGAAAAAAGTTATGCAAAAAATAATTCCCGATGCTCCGCATGAAATTTTGCTTGTTCTCGACGGGTCAACCGGACAAAATGCTTTTGAACAAGCAAAACAGTTTACAAAAGCTACCGAAGTGAATGCTCTTGCAGTTACAAAACTTGACGGAACGGCAAAAGGCGGTGTTGTTATCGGGATTTCCGACCAATTTAAAATCCCCGTAAAATATATCGGCGTAGGAGAGCAAAAAGAAGACTTACAACTGTTTGATAAAGTCGAATTTGTTAACTCTTTATTTAATTAAGATTTTATAATCTCTTAAATATTTTTCACTGTTTGGTATAATACCGATTGGTATAAATTCTAATAGTTGTATTTATCTTGAAAGAATTGCTCAAAAGAAAAAAATGAAATTCAAGATGCTTTGACAGAGCTAATTAACGGAAACAGCCCTTTGTATGAAGGAGAAGTTGAAATATGCAGTAAAACGCAGCTTAATTTGATTAAAGCAATTATTAAAGGTAAAGAGCATTTAAGCTCAGCTGCCGTAAAATTTGGTTCAAAAGAGAATTTTTTAATGTAAAATTGAAAACATATTTTTAATTATTAACTGATATAATGCCCAAAATTAACATAATAACCCTCGGTTGCTCCAAAAACCTTGTTGACAGCGAGAATTTGGCAACCCAAATTAACGACAAAAATATTGAATTTACATTTGATGAATTCAATTTCGATGCCGATACCGTTGTAATAAATACCTGCGGTTTTATTGCCGACGCAAAAGAAGAATCCGTTAATACAATTCTTGAATTTGCTCAGGCAAAAGTTGACGGAAAAATAAGCAATCTTTATGTAATGGGGTGCTTGTCAGAAAGATATAAAGATGAATTGACGAATGATATTCCTGAAGTCAATCAATATTTCGGGGTAAATGACATAAAAGAAATTGCAGAGCAACTGAAAATTGATTACAAAAAAGAGCTTCTCGGAGAACGTGTAATTTCTACTCCGAGCCATTTTGCCTATCTTAAAATTTCCGAAGGTTGCGACCGCACTTGTGCTTTCTGTGCAATCCCGCTAATCAGAGGCAAACATAAATCCGTTCGGAAAGAAATACTTTTAAAACAAGCAAAAAATCTTGCCGCTAAAGGTGTTAAAGAGCTGATTCTTATTGCACAAGATTTAACTTATTACGGACTTGATATATACAAAAAACAAATGTTGCCCGAACTTGTCGAAAACTTATCGGAAATTAAGGGAATAGAAATTATTCGTTTGCATTATGCATATCCGGCAAACTTTCCCTATGATATTTTGCGAGTTATGAAAGAGAAAAACAATGTCGCAAAGTATCTTGATATTCCGTTTCAGCATATCAGCGACAATGTTTTGAAAAGAATGAGACGAAGGCATAACAGAAAGCAAACGATTGATTTAACGGAAAAAATAAGAAACGAAATTCCGGAAATTGCAATTCGTACCACTTTGCTTGTCGGTTTTCCGGGTGAAACCGAAAAAGATTTCGAAGAGTTGAAAAGTTTTGTAAAAGAAATGCGTTTCGATCGGCTCGGAGTTTTTACCTACTCGGAAGAAGAAGATACATACGGCGGTGATAATTACGAAGATGATGTACCCGAAGAACTTAAGCAAGCACGTGCCGATGAAATTATGGAAATTCAGCAACAAATTTCTTATGAAATAAATCAAGCTAAAGTCGGTAAAATTTTTAAAGTTATTATTGATAAAGAAAATGAAAATTATTTTATCGGCAGAACAGAATTTGACTCACCCGAAGTTGATAATGAAGTACTTATCAGTAAAAATAAGAACCTTAAAACAGGTGAAATTTATCCGGTTAAAATTATTTCTGCCGAAGAATTTGATTTGTACGGAGAGCTTGTTTAACTTTAAAAGAATGAAGTTAAAATTCTTCTCATTCCCGAAAATAAAGAATATAATCCTATTGAAATTTCAGAATTTAATGATTTTGAAGTGTGGGGAGTTGTAGCTTTTGTTATTCATAAATCTTGATTTGTTAACTGCTTGTGCTATCGTAATACCTTTAATATTAGACAGATAAAATTATTTTTATTTTTAGTGTCAGAATTTCTTTTGTGGAAATTAAGTTTTTTTTCATCTGTAAATTACAAACCTTTTGCAGAATCTAAATTTAAAACAATGGAAAAAAACGCTCAAAATTATCATTCAAGAAAAATGCTTACATTATACATTATTTCTGTGCTGGTTTTTATTATGATATTATTATTGTTTGTCAGTAAAATGTCGGCACAAAGAGTTTATAATGAATGTAAAGCTGAAAATGCAATCTATGAAAAGATATTAGATACGCGTACCGGTAAAATTGAAAAAATAAAAGTTGCGGCAGACAAACACGGCAATGCTCAAGGAAATCAATACGACCTGGCTGTTGACGGGGCTTTTCAGGGTGAAACAATTGTTGTTTTGCATTTGTACACAGGTGAAGGATTCGACTTTTCGTTACCGAGAGCAGCTTTAAAAGAAAAAGGATTTTCTGTTTATCGCTATATTAACAATCCGCCGTCTCCGGAAGAATTGGAAAAATCATTGAAAAAAGCCTGCCAACTGTGGATTATTTCAAGTTCATATAAAAAATTAAATGAAAGGCATTTAAAAGTCATTAAAAATTTTTTCGACAGCGGAAAAGGTATTTATATTTGGGGCGATAATGAGCCGTATTATGCTGATGCTAATTATGTTTCAGATTATTTAATCGGTGTAAAAATGTTCGGAAATTTACCCGGAGATGTTGTTGTCGGATTAAATGATAAAAATAAAAAAATCGGGTTAACTCCGGGACATCTGATAACTACAGGTTTGGAATACATTTATGAAGGCATTACAATTGCAACATTGCAAGATAAGCAGCAACTTTTAGAACCGTTAATTTACGGACACGAAAAGAATCTTGTTGCAGCAACATATGAACAAGACGGAAAACGATTGATTTTAGACGGCGGTTTTACAAGATTATATGTTTCATGGGACGCAGCAGGAACAGGAAGATATGTGAAAAATGCTGCTGCCTGGCTTGTCAATTATGAGCGATTTGCAAAAAAAACAGAAGGTATTTAATTTTTCTTTTTTTATTTTATGGAATAAATGAAGTTCCTGCATCTTAAGAGCAAATGAGTTTTATTCATTAACCTAAACTTTAAAACTCAAAAACTGCACAAAACGAAAAACTGTCTTAAAAGGACAGTTTTTTTTATTTTAACTCAGGTTAATATCAAATTTGTATATAGAAGGCTATTATTTCTGTTATTCGTTAAAAAGTTGTATATTCCGCATATTATAATTTAAAAAATACAGAATGATGAAATATGTTTATATAGGTACGTATCCGCCGCGTGAATGCGGCATCGGAACTTTTACGAAAAATTTGAGAACTTCTATGTTAGATGACCCTTTGACAGATAACTCGGGTAAAAGTTTTATTGTGGCAATGACGAACCATGACGAACATCTTTCTTATCCTAAAGAAGTATTATTAACGATAAGACAAGATTATCAAAGAGATTATTTGGAGGCAGCAAAATTTATTAATCTCAGCGGTGCCGATATTTGTATTTTGGAACATGAATTCGGTATTTTCGGCGGACAAAACGGTGTCTATATTCTTCCCTTGTTGCACAAACTGAAAATTCCGATAATTGTAACTTTACATACCATTATAAAAGAACCTTCTTATACCGAGAAAGCAATATTGCAGGAGATTTGTAAAATGGCAAACAAAGTTGTAGTGATGAGCTTTAAAGCAATTGATTTTTTAGTTAATATTTACAAAGTTCCTAAAGGAAAAATAGAACGCATTGAGCATGGAGTTCCTGATATTTTGTTCAGTCAAAGTGTTTCTAAGAAAGAATTTAAATTGGATAAAAAGAAAGTTATTATGACTTTCGGATTCATAGGAAGAAATAAAGGAATTGAAACTATGTTAAAGGCTCTGCCCAAGATTGTTGAGAAATATCCCGACGTAGTTTATATCATATTAGGCAAAACGCATCCGAATGTGCTGAAATATTCAGGTGAAGAGTATCGAATTTACCTGTTGAAATTGGTGAAAAAATTAAATATTGAAAATAATGTTTTGTTTCTCAATAAATTTATAAATCAGAATGAATTGTTTAAATATTTGTCTGCCTCTGATATTTATGTTACGCCGTATGTCCATGAGACACAAATTACAAGCGGAACATTATCTTATGCGGTAGGAGTGGGTTCTGCAGTAATTTCTACACCTTATTGGCATGCCGAAGAGTTATTGGCAAACAACAGAGGTAAACTTTTTAACTTTAATGACTTCGATGCTTTATCTTCAATTATCATAAATCTTCTTGATAATCCTGAAAAATTAGAGGAATTAAGACACAACGCATTAGAATACGGGAGAAAAATTACGTGGCCGAAAATCGGTAAAAAATATGCAATATTAGCCGAACAAATATTGAAAAATAAGAAGATTATTATCAAAACAAAAGAAAGTATTCTGGATCCTCTTATTTTACCGCCGTTTTCGCTGATACATATTAAAAGATTGACCGATGATACCGGTATTATTCAGCATGCAAAATTCGCAATCCCGAATTTAAAAGACGGTTATTGTTTGGATGATAATGCAAGAGCTTTATTAATGACATTAATGGCTTATAAGCAAAAGAAAGATACTCATGTACTCGAATTGTGTACGATTTATTTAAGTTTTATTCTGTATATGCAAAATAATGACGGTACATTCAGAAATTTTATGAATTTCAGAAGAGAATATCTTGATGAAACAGGTTCTGAAGATTCTTTCGGAAGAACTGTTTGGGCATTAGGCTATTTGCTAAATAATGCACCTAATGACGCTTCTTTTCAAAGTGCCAAAGACCTTTTTTTTAATGCTTTGCCGAATTTTATTAAACTAAATTCTGTCAGAAGTATTGCTTTTACTTTAATAGGAATCAGTCATTATTTAAAAAGAATGTCGTCTGACGAAAATCTTATCAGGATATTAAAGATTTTGGCAAATAAGTTAGTTGTTCATTATGAAACAAATAAAACGGATAAATGGAAATGGTTTGAGCCCTTATTATCTTATGACAATGCAATTTTACCTCTCAGTTTGTTTCATACTTATGAAATTATCGGAGATCGAAAAATCAAAAAAATTGCATTCGAAAGTTTAAACTTTTTATCTGATATTACACTTAATGAAGGATATTTGTCCGTTATAGGTAATGAAAAGTGGTATAATAAGGATGGCGAACGTTCTGTTTATGCACAACAGCCGGTAGATGCTTCAGCAATGGTTTTGATGTTTCATCAAGCCTATATGTTGACAAAGGATATAAAATATTTGGAGAAACTCTACGCTTCTTTTATGTGGTTTTTAGGCGAAAATGATTTAAGAATGAATTTATATGATTTTGAAACCAACGGTTGCTGCGACGGATTAGAAAGAAACGGTGTTAACAGAAATCAGGGAGCGGAAAGTACATTGTCCTATCTTATATCACATTTAACTGTATTACAGGCTTTTGAAGATTTTCACGAAATAAAATGACGAAATGTTAATAAAAAGGTACAAAAACAATCCTCTCCTTACAAAAGACGATGTTCCCTATCCGGTTGCAACTGTTCATAATGCAGGCGTTATAAAGCATAACGGGAAATATGTGATGTTATTCCGTTCGCATCGACTGAACGGCAGAAGCATCATCGGATTGGCTGAAAGTGATGACGGTTATCATTTCAAAGTTAATAAAGAACCATTTATGGTTCCGGCAACTAAAGGATTATTTGCAGAATATGAAGAGTACGGAGTTGAGGATCCTCGAATTATTTATATTGACGGAGAATACCTCATTACATACAGTGCTTATTCAAGGTATGGTGTACGAATCGGTTTGGCAAAAACAAAAGATTTTAAATTTGCAGAAAGATTTTCATTGATTACGGAAGCAGATTATCGGAATGTTGTCATCTTTCCTGAGAAATTTAACGGATTATATGCTCGTTTAGATCGCCCGCACTCCGAAATATCGCCTTGGTCAATATGGATTTCCTATTCTCCGGATTTAAAATTCTGGGGAGAATCAAAATTGATAATGAAACCGATGCAATATCACTGGGATGAAATGAAAATCGGTCCAGGGGCACCGCCGATAAAAACAGCAAAAGGGTGGTTGAGCATTTACCATGGTGTATTTCCCACAATGGACGGGAATGTTTATCGATTAGGCGTTGCTTTACATGATTTGAATGATCCCTCAAAAATTATTGCTGTCGGTGATGAATGGATTTTGCAACCTGAAGAAATCTATGAAATAACGGGTTATGTACATAATGTTGTATTCAGTTGTGCGGCTGTTCCGGAAGATGACGGCAGTATAAAAATTTATTGGGGAGGTGCCGATAACGTGATGTGTGTCGGAACTGCAAATGCAGAAGAATTAATTAATCATTGTTTGAAAAATCCCAGAGAACCTTTGTAATAAGGGCTGTCTGTTTTCTAAACGGCTAAATTTATAATAATGAAAGTTGCAATTTTATCATCAATTGCCTGGAGTACTCCGCCTAAAAAATACGGTCCTTGGGAGCAGGTAGCATCTAATATTGCCGAAGGTTTAGTTGAAAAGGGAGTTGATGTTACACTTTTTGCAACGGGAGATTCGTCAACAAAAGGAAAATTAGAATTTGTTTGCGAAAAACCCTATGCCGAAAACCCCGATATGGACGTTAAGGTTTGGGAGTGCCTTCATATCAGTAATTTAACGGAGCAAGCTCATAAATTTGACATTATTCATAATCATTTTGATTTTCTTCCGCTAAGCTACTCAAAATTAATTGACACGCCGATAATAACAACGATTCACGGATTTTCTTCACCGAAAATTATTCCTGTTTATAAAAAATATAATGATACAAGTTATTATGTATCAATCAGTAATTCAGACAGAAGTTCAGAGTTGGATTATCTTGCAACAGTTTATAACGGTATTGATACCGATAATTTTACGTATAATTCTTCACCGAAAGATTATCTTTTGTATTTCGGAAGAATTCATCCCGATAAAGGAACTTACGAAGCAATACAAATTGCAAAGCAATCCGGAAAAAAACTTATTATTTCGGGATTAATACAAGACCGCAATTATTTTAATACGAAAGTAAAACCTTTCATTAATGATGAAAATATTATTTATGTCGGAAATTCCGGACCGGTGAAACGAAATAAATTGTTAGGAGAAGCAGCGGCATTGTTACACCCGATTTGCTTTGATGAACCTTTCGGTTTAAGTGTTGCCGAAGCAATGTTGTGCGGAACACCCGTAATTGCTTTTAACAGAGGATCTATGCCGGAATTGATAAAAGATAAAGAAACCGGATTTTTAGTTTCGTCAATTGATGAAGCAACAGAAAATATAAAGAATATTTCTTCAATAAGTCGAGAAAAATGCCGAACTCGGGCATTATCAAAATTCACAAAAGAAAAAATGACAAGTGATTATTTAGAACTCTATAAGAAGATAACTAAAATTACATAATTTCTGCCGGTATCTCAATTTATTTTATTGAATCAGACGTTTAGTCGGATTGTTAAATTGTTAAAAAACAGTGATGTATTCATACAAAACTCACAGAGTTTCACAAATATTTCTGTGTGAAATTTAATATAGAAACTGATATTACCTTAAATCCGCAAGTTATCGTATCAATTTGTTAGCAGACAGCCTGTTAGGTTTAAATATGTTTCACTTAAATTGAAATAGTGATACGATGACTATCAACACTTTATATATAGAATTCCGGATTTAAGGTATTAATAAAAATACCAATATTAGTTAGGGTTTGCTGAAAAGCTCACAGGTGCATTAGATTTCAAGTTTATCGTTTGAAGTCGTATATAAATACTACGAAATAAGAGAAATTTGAAAGATGATGTGCCTGTGGGCAGCTAAAATATTTTACACAAGTGCAAGGAAATAGGGTGAAATGAATTAAAAACCTTGCACTTGTATATGTAAATAA
>JAJRUH010000180.1 GCA_024277895.1 Bacteroidota bacterium
AAATTTTTGCTGCTCAGCTGCACATCTCTTTTGTATTTTGTTCAATTTGAAGTATTTATATACATCTACATCTCACAAAATCCAAAATAGACACACATCTGAGCTTTTCAGCAAGCCCTATTTAATCCATAGTATTAAAACAAAATTTTTCAATAATTTTAAAACAAGTTTGGTAAAATTGCACATAGCTTATATCTCCGTAATTTTACAGCTATTTTATTAAATAATAAAATAGCTGTAAACAAAGATACAAATTTATTCAGCGGTTAGGGACAATTAAAACATATATGTTATTTTCCCTTTAAGGAAGAAAGGCGTTCCGGGCGTAAAATGGATTTCTTCAACAGGATTCTTTTCATTTTTTAAACGAGAAAGAGTAGCAAATTGTGTTTCATTCCAATCTGCATTAAATAAATTGTCAACGCTGATACCGAAAACTATTCTGCGATACTGATAATTCATAATTAAATCCGTAATAAAATAGCCTTTCGCAACAATACTGTAATTCTCATTTGCAGGTCGGCTTTTCATATACCTGTAATGAATTCCGCCCGTCAGTCCGAAATCGGTTTTAACCGACAAGCCTCCCGTACTCGTTAAGTCAGGGGCAAGAGGAATATAGTTCTCGCCTTCGGGTTCATTAAGACTTCTTCCGTAACACCAATTAATATTATTATTAAAAAACAACCACGGTTTTATTGGGTAACGAATTCCGAAATCAACTCCTTCGCGATTAGTTTTACCGCTCGGTTCTACAACACCTTCATCACCCACATACACAAATTCTTGTTCCAAATATATATCCCACAAACCGACATTTAAAATAATACTTGAAATCGGCTTCCAAATTAAACCTAAATCGGCTCCGTAAGAAGCCGGCAAACATTTTCTCCCGCGTTCTGCCACTACAACACGGGTATCATTAGAGTGAAAACCTTTACCTGCTTTAAAATAAAGTTGAAAATTATGATTTCCGTTATATAAAACATTAAATTTCGGACTGAAAATATTTTTATTAACACTTTCGGAATTATAAGATGAATCTAATAAATTAATATAATTAAAAATAAAATAATCCGAACGAACGGCTGCATTTATCATCCATTTACCGAAATTTAAATCATAACTCACATAAGCAAAAGCATTTGACTCATAAACATTTCCTAATTTTATTTGTTTTAAAGTAATTATTCGGTCTTTCGTATGAGATAATTCATCACCAAAAATGTGATTTTCCAAAAAACCTATACCGTAGTTTGTATTTAACTTAAAATCAGAGAACATATATTTTTTAGTTAACTTAATATCACTTCCGTATATCATTCTGTCTTCTTTTTGTCTTATTTGATCACCGTTAATACTGTCATTTAAGAAAAAGGTAAAATCGGAATACAACTCAAAATTATAATGTGATAAATAGAAATGACTTTTCACAAATGTGTGTTCATTAATAAAATGAGTATATTTAAAGTTGATATTCGTTCGACTTGTATTTCCGCCCTCCGAATCATCAATAGCTCCAAATCTGTCTATTAAACCTTCATTAACAGCTCTTTGAGGTATCTGTCCCGAAGCATCCCATTTACTTTTAAAATAAGAACATAACAGACTTAATTTATCTTCAGAATGTATTAATGCCGTATATTTTCCGGTAAAATTAATCCGACTGAAATGTTGCGAAGCATCAAAAGGTCCGTCTGTCAGATAATATTCACCTGCAACATAAGCATTTTGATTTCCTGTACTTAAAATTTTTATTAACGAAACATTTCTGATGGTGTTAAACATTCCGTATTCTACAGATGTTGAACTTGTTTCAAGTTTATCTTTTGTCTTAAAATTAACATATCCGGTAGTTGTAAAATTACCTTTATCGGCATAATAGCTTCCCTTTCCGAAGTCAATTTTATCAATTAATTCCGGAATTAAAAAATGCAAATCAGCATAACCCTGCCCATGTGCATGCGATACCATATTTACCGGCATTCCGTCAACCGTAATATTTATATCCGTTCCGTGATCTAAATCAAATCCTCTGAAAAACAGTTGTTCCGCTTTACCGCCGCCGGCATGTTGTCCTATAAACAGTCCCGGAACTTTTCGTAATATTTCTTGAGAAGTATTAATAGGTCTTATATTTAAGTCAATATCAGAAATCACATTTAAACTGTTAAGATTACCTGTAATAGTTACTTCTTTGATATTGTATGCCTTTCTTTTTAATTTTATTGTTTGTAGTTTATTAAGTTTATCTTTTGAAATTATTATCTGTTTTTGCTCATATCCCAAAGAAATAATTACAACAGTATCTCCGGGATATGTTTTACTTAAAGAAAAAAAACCTTCTGCATCGGAATGGCTGTGATTTCCTTTTGTGGCATTTTGAATATAGGCATCTTCAACAGGGGAATTTGATAAATTTAATAATCTCCCTTTAAATGTTTGTCCGAAAACAAAATACGGAGACAGCAAAAAAAACAGAAATACTACTTTTTTCATTTTTTAAGAGTTTTTAGAATTTTACAAATTTATAAAAAAGATATTAAAAGCTTAATGCAATCCAAATAATTCCTACAATTATTGCTGCCGATCCGCCGAAAACTCTGAAACCGACAAGAAACTTTTTTTTGTTAAGTAAAGAAGCTTTTTGAGATACCGAACCGAGCGACCAAGCAAATAAAGCCATTACTGTTACCGTTCCTGCAGCAAACCCGAAAAGATAAAAACCGGCATCAGCTTCCGAAGGCAAAGCCAGTGCCGGAAGAACAATAAGTATATGATAAATACCGGCAAATCCGTGAAGTATTCCGACTAAAACAGCCGCTTTAATATTTTTAATTTCTTTATGTTTGTGCAAATTCTTATTTAGCAATTTATAAAATGCCCATAGTCCGATTACAATTAAAATTATGCCGACAATAATTTCACTGTATGCAGAAATTAATTTTATCGGAAAAACTTCTCTGAATAAATAAAATAATATACCGATTAAAAGCAGTCCTGTTGTATGACCGATACCCCAAGAAATACCGATTATCCACGACTTTTTTTTATTTTCTATTGCCAGAGGTGTAACAGCAGCCAAATGATCAGGTCCGGTCATTACATGCGTTGCACTGGCAACTATTCCTAATAAAAATGATATAAACATACTTTTAACTTTATACTTTTAACTTTATACTCTCAACTTTAAAAACTTTCCGACTTTCAACTAATTTATCTGTTATAACGGTAATAAGCAGAACAAGCACCCTCAGAAGATACCATAGGTGAGCCCAAGGGATTCTCAGGATTACATTCTTCCCCGAATGCCGGACACTCAAACGGCTTTTTCAACCCTTGCATAATTTCACCGGCAATACAAACTTTCGGTTCTTCTCTTGAAAGACCTTCCAAATCAAATAATGATTCAGCATCAAAATCACTGTATTTTTCTTTAATTTTAAATCCGCTTTTCGGAATTTCTCCGATACCTCTCCAATTTCTGTCGGTTATTTCGAAGATTTCAAACATAGTATTTTGTGCCGGAATATTTCCTTCCTTTTTTACCATTCGTTTGTATCCATTCTCAACAAAATATTCTCCGTTTTCAAGTTGTTCAACACAAGACAAAATTCCTTTTAAAATATCAACCGGTTC
>JAJRUH010000181.1 GCA_024277895.1 Bacteroidota bacterium
AAATTACTTGGTCGCAACTAAAACCGGTTCAGTATTATATGAAGTTTTTGAATAGTTTAAAATCGTAAAATTACTTCGCACAGATAACTCAAATAACTCAGATTTTTAAATTATTTTGTACTTTCTGTGTAATCCGTGAAATCCGTGTGAAACTATTAACAAAAAATCCGTGTGATATTAATTATGCTGCCTTTTTCAATAATTATCCCAAGAAAAAAACGCTTTGCCCGATGAAATTACTTGGTCGCAACTAAAACCGGTTCAGTATTATATGAAGTTTTTGAATAGTTTAAAATCGTAAAAGTATTTCGCACAGATAACTCAGATAACACAGATTTTTAAATTATTTTGTACTTTCTGTGTAATCCGTGAAATCTGTGTGAAACTATTAACAAAAATCAGCGCAATCCGTGAAATCCGTGTGATATTAATTATGCTGCCTTTTTCAATAATTATCCCAAGAAAAAACACTTTGCCCGAAGAAATTACTTGGTCGCAACTAAAAATGGTTCAGTATTATATGAAGTTTTTGAATAGTTTAAAATCGTAAAACTACTTCGCACAGATAACTCATATTTTTAAATTATTTTATACTTTCTGCGTAATCCGTGAAATCCGTGTGAAATTATTCACAAAAATCCGTGCAATTTGAGAAATCCGTGTGATATTTATTAATCTGCCTTTTTCAAAGCATCAAAATACATTGCAAACGAACGATACAAAAAATGTGTCCACTTTCCGAAAGGAACAATTATTACTGCCCATTGCACAAGTACAATTAAATGTATAAGATACATCCAAAGATTATTTTCAATTAAATCGGCATCAATAAATGTTCGAACAATAAATGCCGTTAAACCCATTAAAAATAACCAAATTACAAAAAACCAATCGCTTGGATGTGCGTGTCGTGCTAATTCTCTTGATTTTTTAATTCTTTCAAACATAAAAATAAACGTAACGATAAAAATCACGGCACTTTCGGCATAGCCCAAATAAATTACGAATTTACTTTCGGTTCCGAACCAATCTAAAACTACGGTTGTGAAAAGCAGCGACAAATAACCGATTACCAAGATTAAATGTTCAAACCAACGAACTTGGTTATCATCGCAACCCAATGCACGTTTTTGTGTAAACATATGAACGATTAATTCCCGAAGTTTTTTAAAATAAGTTGAAAATTTAACTTTTACTCCCGATTTTATAATTGTATAATACCACATTCGAATAATATTAGGTAATAAAATAACCGTAAAAACTCCGGCTATTGCAAACATTTCAAAATAATGCCCTATATGCATAATATGTTCAACATTATATTTTTCATAAGAGCTGAAACCGAGAACTGCAGCTATTACCAAAATAAAAAAAGTAATACTTACGGGTAAGGATTTATACAACAACCCAGAAAGTCTCGTCCAGTCGTATTTTGCAGTTAACCAACGCCTTAAAGTCATCATAAGCTCGCCCGGGAATGCCTGACGCGGGCAAGTTTCGCTGCACTCGCCGCAATAATAGCATAACCAAGGTTTTAATGAAGTTTTTAGATTTTCTTCTAAGCCCAAGACACTGAAACGCACCATTTCACGCGGGAAAGAATCGTCTTCGGTTGACAGCGAACATACGGCGGTGCAATGTCCGCAATTATAACAGGCATTCAAATCAAATGCTCCGTATTTTTTTAATTCATCTTTAAAATCAGGATTTATTTTAGCCATTGTCTTTCAATTTATAATAAAAATATTCGTCCATATCGTCAATTCCGTCAACTTCAACAAAGCCGTATTTCAGCAAAGACATTAAATAATACAAAATTTCGTCTTTGGGTTTGTTAATAACTTCCGACAATTCGGGAACCGTCATTTTTTTGTCTTTCAAAGCTTTTAAAATTTCTTTTTTTATTTTGACAAAATATTTCAAATTATCTTTTACTTTTTGCGGGACTTGTCGCTTTTCTTTCAGTATTAAAACTGTTTTTTTATTTCCGTTACTCATAATTCAAATTTTAAAAAAGTAAGCAATTTTTCAACTTTCCGCCAAAACACTTATCATACTCTCAATTTCAACATCCGTAAATCCGTCCATATCTATCGAATTGCTTTCGCAAACAGGCAGACACATTCCGCAACCTTTACAAACAGAAGCATTAATTTCGGCAATCTCTTTTCCGTTTTCTTTAATCATTTCTATTGCATCATAAGGGCAGGCTTCGGCACATTTTCCGCACCAAATACAAGTTTTTTTATCAACTTTTGCAATAATAGGTTCAAGTGCAAGTTCTCCTTTATTAACAATAGAATAAGATTTTGCGGCTGCCGACAATGCAGAATTCATTGATTCCATAATATTTTTAGGTCCCTGACAAGCTCCTGCAATAGTAATTCCGTCAATAACGGTTTCTACGGGTCGCAATTTCATATGAATTTCATTATAAAATCGGTCTCTTCCTTTCGGAATTTTTAAAACATCACCTATGGTACAATCATTTCGAGGTTCCATTCCGGTAACGAGAACAACCAAATCGGCATCAACTTCAATTTCTCGTCCGCCGGTTAAAATGTCTTCGATTTTAACATTGGTTTTCCCGTTCACTTTTTCAACAACAGGCGGGTCGTATTCGTAAGACTGAAGAAAAATATCTCCGAGACGCGATGCTTCGTCATAAATAACTTCTTGTTTTCCGTAAGTTCGTATTCCTCTGTTGAAATGATAACTGTTTATTCCTTTATATTTTTTATGGGTTAAGATTGAAGTATAAAGCGTTGCAGTACAGCAATATCTTGAACAATATTTATTATCGCCGTCAACTTGTCTGCTTCCTACGCAATAGATATATGCAATATCTTTAATTTCTTTTCCTTTATAAATCAATTTATCGTCACACATATTAATAATACGACGAAATTGGGGTAAGGTAACAACATTTCCGATTCCCCAACCAAACTCTCCGTCTTTGGGTTGATAAGGGTCAAAACCCGTAGCAGCTAAAATTGAACCTACGGTTAAATCTAATATTTCTTCTTTTTGAGAAAAGTCTATACTCGAACAAACCTTTTCACATTCTCCGCAACGCGTACAATTTTTATTGTCAATTGTCGGAATTTGAGGATATTCGCTGTCATAATTTTTGTAAATTGCTTTTCGTTTTGTAATATTAAAGTTAAAATCATCCTCTACTTCAACAGGACAAACTTCTATTGCTTTTTTCAATTCTTCCGGATTACATTCTTTTTTTATAAAGCGCGGTGTTATTTTTACTTTTATTTTAAAATTTCCGATACTTCCGCCTTTTTCAATTACTTCGGCACCAGTAAAAAGAGTAACGTTAGGATGCTCGTGAATTTTTTCATACAAATGTGTTACAAGTTCTTTCCCCGTAATATCAGCTCCGCACAAATAATCTAACTGCGAAACTCTTCCTCCCGTAAAATGCTCTCGTTCAATTAAATATACCTGAATTCCTAAGTCTGCCAATTCTTTTGCAGCACGCATTCCGGCAACACCTGCACCTAATACGGCAATTGATTTTTGAGCTTTTATTTCTATAGGTTCTAAAGCTGCAGATTCTTTAACTCGTGCAATTGCAGCTTTAACAATTTTTATGGCTTTCTCCGTTGCCGCTTCTTTATTATCGGAATGTGCCCAAGAAACTTGTTCTCGAATATTTGCGTGTACATAATTATATTTATTTAATCCACCTCGTTCCGCACAGGCACTGAAAGTCGGATAATGTAATTTCGGAGAACAAGAAGCAACAACCAATCCGTCAAGTCCTTTCTCGGCAACATCATCAGAAATTTGCTTTTGACTCGAATCGGCACAAGCAAACATTGTATCAAGCGATATTTCAACACCTTCAATATCTTTTACGGCTTCCCTAACCTTTTTAACATCAACATAATCAGAAATATTACCGCCGCAATGACAGATATAAACACCTATTTTAGTCTTCATTTATTCGTATTTTGAAATTATGAAATATTATACAGTCACTTTATTTTGTGAAACTTTTCGAATATAATTTGCTGCTTCGCTTGATGCAGCTCCTGCTGAAAGTATAGAATCCGGAATATCCATAGGTCCCGAAGCCGTGCCGGCAACAAACACTCCGTCAACAGTTGTCATAGCCGGACTTTCAAGCGGGCTGGATTGAGAAACATAATTAAACGGATCTAATTCTAATTTTCTGTTTGTAAACAGTCCGGTAATACCTTCATTAGGCAAAATCCCTACGGAAAGAACAACCATATCGTGTTCGGTTTCGGTAACTTTTCCCGTATTTATATCTTCATATCTTAAAATCAGATTACCGTCTTCTTTTTCGGTAATTTTAGCAACTTTGCCTTTTACAAATTCAACTCCCATTGATTGTGCCTGAGCATAAAACTCGTTAAACCCTTTACCGAATGCTCTGATATGCAGATAATAAAGCGTAATATCCGCCATCGGCAACGCTCCCATCAGCAATTGTGCTTGTTTTGTGGAATACATACAACAAACTTGTGAACAAATAGGAGTCCCTACGGTTTTATCCCTGGAACCCGTACATAAAATATATGCAATATTGTCGGGCATTTTTCCGTCACTCGGTCTTAAAACCGTGTTAAAAGGTCTTGTTGGTGCAAGTTGTCTTTCCATTTGCATAGAAGTAATAACATTTTTAAACCTTCCGAAACCGTAACGCGGAATTAAGGTCGGGTCAAACAGCTGAAAACCGGTAGCTGCAACAACTGTTTTACAGGAAATTGTATATTTTTCTTCAGTTTGAGTAAAATCTATACAATGCGTAGGACAAGCTCTTTCACAAGCTCCGCATAAAGTGCAATTTTCAATATCAATTGCAGCAGCACGCGGACTGGCAATACTAAACGGAATAAATGCAGCTTTTCTGCCCGCCAAACCATATTGATATTCGTCTTCAACATTAACGGGACAAGCCTCTTCACACAATTGACATCCCGTACAATCTTCAACGACAACATATCTCGGCTGTGTTGTTATAAGAGCTTCAAAAGTTCCGTCATCTTTTTGAATAATATCGGATGCTTCGGTACTTGTTAAAACAGTTATATTCGAGTGCCTTGCAATTTCGGAAACTTTCGGTGTCGTAATACATGCCGAACAATCTAAAGTAGGAAAAACTTTACTTAACATTATCATTTTTCCTCCGACCGTTAAATCTTTATCAATCAGTAAAACTTTGTTTCCTAAATTCGCAAGATTTAAAGCCGCTTCACCTCCGGCTATTCCGGCACCAATAACTAATGCATCATATTCTTTTATTTTTTGATTGTCTTGCATCTTTAATTTGTTTTTTGTGTTACAAGATATTCCGTAAAGTTTTTCATTTGTTTTACGAATGCTTCGCTGCAAACAGAACATATGGCAGCCATTCTCAGTTTAGCCGGTTCAATACCCTTTTCTTTAAGCATTTCTTGTGTTCGTTGAACAACAACACCTGTTTTTTCGGTACAAGATTCTCCGTAAGGACAATCCGTACCGTCGGCAGCTATAAACACCCCGTCAAAACCCTGTTCAAATGCTTTCAAAATCCAGCGCGGCTTTACGGCACTCGAACAAGGTATCGGAATGGTATAAACACGAGGCGGATAATGCAATTTCAGCAAGCCTGCCATATCTATAGCCGGATCCGAAATTTTTTCGGTTGAGAAAACAAGTATTTTCGGCAAATCATTTCCCGATAAATTCATTTTATCCCTTTTTTACATAAATTTTAAAATATCCGCTTTCTTCAACAGTTCCGAGATATTCGTGTTTTTTCTTAGTTGCCCATTTCGGAATGTCTTTTTTGGTTCCTTCATCGGCAGATAAAACTTCTAAAATATCTCCGCTTTTAATTTCTCCCATTGCTTTTTTTGCTGCCAATAATGGTCCGGGACAAGATGTTCCTCTTGCATCAACGCTTTTATTTACTTTTAAACTTTTTAATTCTTCAGTTGTCATAATTTTTTATTTTATATATTTATAATATGTTTTAATTTTATAGCATTACAATTGATTTTATTTATTTTAAATAAACAATTGCATACTGCTTTCGCCGGCATCAGCTAAAAATGTTGCTACACCGGCATAACCCAAATTAGGATAATCTATCATTTCTTCTTTTTTAAAACCCATTAAATCCATTGACATCGTACAAATATCTATATCGATGCCAAGTTCACCGGCAACAGCAAGAAGTTCATCAAGTGAAGAAACATTATTATGTTTCATAATTCCCTTAATCATATATTTACCTATGCCCTGCATATTCATTTTAGAAAGTTTTAATTGTCCTAATCCCTTAGGGAGCATAGTCCCGAACATTCTGGCTGTTACATCCTTACCTTTAGCTTGTTTCATATGTTCTTTTCTTAATGCAGAAATTGCCCAAAAAGTAAAAAACATTTTTACCTTAGTATCCATAGCTGCAGCTCCGACAGCGATAATAAATGCTGCCAGCATTTTATCCAAATCATCGGACATTACAACCATCGTAAGTTGATCTTTTCGAGAATATTCCAATACATCAACCTTTTTTTCAAGTTTTTCCAACCTTTGTTCTATTGTTTCAAACATCACCTATATAAATAAATGAACATCAGATTCTTGAGCAGCGGTAATACATTCACCGATACCGACAATATCATCCGTAATATCAACAAAATCCGAAACTTTATCAGCACCCCAAACTTTTCCGGCAAGCCCGCAAATATGAACTTTTACATTTGCCAATGATTTAGCTTCTCTGAAAAACTCAAGCCAAGTTTTTACTTTCAAATTTTCTAACGATTTCAGAAATTCTTCTTTTAATTCAACATTTTCGGCCATATTTAGTTTTTTCGGATCATCGGCAATATCTTTTCTGAAAGCTCTTGCTCCTTGTAACAGGACATAAATATCAACATCCATATCATCAGCAACGGCTCCGCTTAAAATAACTCCTGCAGCAGTTAATTTATCAATGCTTCCCGAAAAAAGCACCATACACATTTTTTTATTTTCTTCCATAATTGAAAAATTTTTAGTGATTAATATATTTGACAAAGTTATGTTTGTAATTATCGGCTGCCAAGTAATCGGTATTGAGATATATCCTTACACAATGTGATATATTTCACATTAAAATTTTTTTATAATTTCTGTTTTTTTATATTTGGAAAAATATAGATATTTACTTATGAAAAGGTTTGATTGTTCATTATGTGTTCTTAAATCGGATGCTGCAAAAAATTTATCAACCGGGGAATTAAACTTGATGAATGAAAGTTGCGTTGAAGTAAATTTCAAAAAAAATGAAGTAATTTTTAAGCAAAATGCCCTGTCATCCAATATTATTTATTTGCAAAGCGGAATGGTTAAATTGATTATTGAAGGTCCTTTACGCAAGCAGATTTTAAAAATTAAAAAAGCACCTTGCTATTTGGGATTACCGACTACAATGGGTGATAAAATTAATCATTATTCTGCTGTTGCAATTCTTCCGACACGTACCTGTTTTATTGACATAAAAACTTTTAAAGAATTGTTGAGACTTAATCCTGATTTTTCTTATGAAATAATTACGGAATTATGCAAAAATGAACTCGAACAATTTCACAGATGCGTAAACTTGGTTCAAAAACAAATTTTCGGAAGATTTGCAAATAATCTTTTACAATTTGCGGAAGACTTATTTCAATCCGATGAATTTGATCTTCCGCTGAATCGAAATGAAATTGCGGATATGGTTTGTACCTCAAGAGAAACAATAAGCCGAATGTTTACAGAACTTGCTGACGAAAATATTATTAAAGTAAACGGAAAAAAAATAAAAATTCTTAATAAAGAAATGCTGAAAAAAATTCGTGAAAACGGATAAGTCAAAACAAAGAAATATCTCTAACCTGAAAAAAATTAAAATGAAATTAACAAAATTACTAATCGTATTATTTTTACTTATGACTTTTCAAAAAACTTTTGCACAATTTCCGGAAGGAGTAAATTTCATCAATGCAAAACCTAATACCGTCACAACTTTTTCGGGAAATTTATCTTCCGGAAAATTCATAAATGACTTAAGTTGGGCATCAAAGAGTTCGGTTGCGTGTTTTCCCGCTACACAAAATAAAAAATTTACCGGCAAACACGTATTACACGGTTTTAAAATTCCTCCTTATTCGGAAGTCTATGTAAGTGTTATTCCGAAAGAAAGGAATAAAAATTTCAGTATTTACGGATACCAAGTCGGAGCAAACAGCTATCCCGTGGTTCCGAATTTAACTTCCTGCGTTTCATGCGAAGCCGAACACAAGTGGGATTACAAAAAAGCCGGGAAAACACAAGACCATACTCGAACAATTCGATTTAATTCCACAAATCACCCTTACAATATTTTTATAGGAGTAACAGGTGCCGACGGGCTTGCCGAAGGAGAATACACATTGGAAATAAACCTTAAATCAAGAGTTCAAAACAAAGAAGAACAAAAACCGCTTAAAATGTATTCCGCTAAAAGCGTAAAAGGCAAAACCGTTGCATACAAAGGAGATTTGGCTGACGGAGTAAAAATTCACGATTTAAGATGGGCATCAAGAAGTTCGGTTGCGTGTTTTCCCGCTACGCAAAATCATAAATTTACGGGGAACCACATAATTTACATTACCGAAATTCCGCCGCATTCTAAAATGGACATAACAGTTATTCCCGACGATAAAAACAAAAATATGAGCATTTACGCATATATGGTCGGATTAAACAACAATGCCATGGTTCCGAATTTATCTTCTTGCGTTACCTGCGAGGCAGAACATAACCGGGACTACAAAAAAAGAGGTAAAACACAAGATCATACCAGAACAGTACATTTAAATGCAATAAACAATCCCTACAAAGTTGTTATAGGGGTTGCCGGAGCAGACGGATTAACCGAAGGAAGTTTTATTTTGAAAATAAAAACCGAATAGTTTTTGGAAATAAAAGAAATAAAATACCTGTCTTCCGAATATGAGCAAGCTCTTGAATTAAGAGATAAAATTTTGAGAAAACCGCTCGGAATGAAGTTAACGGAAGAATTTTGCCGGCAAGATAAAGAAGATTTTATTTTCGGAATATTTGAAAAAAATCGGATAAGGGCGATATTACATTTAAAGCCCTTATCCGATTCTGTTTTAAAAATGAGACAAGTTGCCGTTGACAATACGCTGCAAGGAAAAGGATACGGCAGCAAACTTGTTATGTTTTCGGAAAGATTTGCCCGAAATAATAATTACAAAAAGATTGTTCTTCATGCCCGCAAAAATGCCGTTCCTTTCTATCTCAAATTAAACTATAAAATTACGAGTGATGAGTTTTATGAAATAGGAATTTTGCATTTTAATATGGAGAAAACTATTTTGCATTTTTAACGTGAATTCGATATAAAAAAGCCGCCTGATTTCAGGCGGCTTAAAAATTTCAGAGGTTAATTTACTTTGTATTCGTCGGAATCAAGATAATGCTCAAATAATAATCATGAAGCAATTTTTCGGCTTGCTTTTTTAATATTTTTTTATTTAAAGAATCCGCAATATCCGAATAACTCGTTACGAAATCCGGTTTACCTCCGGTTTGATACATATACAACAGTTGATTTATCCAATATTTGTTTGTCTTAATATTTGTTTCGTATTCGCGTTTCAATTTTTCAATTGTTTTTTGCATCTCTTCATCGGGTATTTCAACTGACGAAAAGTTTTTGGCAATTCTCATAATTCGTTTATTTACTTTTGAAACATTTTCGGGAGAACTGCTGAAAAAGATACCTATTGTGTATTGATTGTTTACAAGAGATTTAAAACTTGAATTTGCCGAAATGCTGTATGTCCACTGATTTTTTTCTCTTATTTGATCCAGTAAACTGTCAGTCAAGACAAAAGAAAGTGCTTTCAGGTAAATCTGATTTTTTAAATTTTGCTTTGCGGTACCGGAAAATATAGTATAAACCAAACTTTTAGGATCTGAACCTTTTTTGGCATAAACCTTTTTTGTTTTCTTCGGAATTAATAAATCCGGATGTTGAATTGTTTCTTTTTTATCAACAGAAGATAAACTTCCGAGATATTTTTCTATCAACGGTTTAATTTTTCCCGGATCTATGTTTCCCGTAAATATAAATGTAAAACTTCCCGGGTCAGAAAATCTTTCTTTGTATATTTTTTCTGCTTTTTTATTATCAATCTTCGGTAAATCTTTCAAAGTCATAGGTGTCATAAAGGGACTGTGGTTATATATATTTGAAAATAAAGAATCTCTCCAAACAGATTGAGGGCTGTTAGCCGAATTTGTAAGAATTGTTTTTTGTTGTTGTATGTATGTTTGAAAAGCATCATCGTCAAATCGCGGTTGCATAAAATATAAATAAGTTAATTGCATCATAACAGGGAAATCATCAATGGTGGAATTGCCGTTAATTCCTTCTGTTGACAAACTAACAAAAGGAGAGCAGGAAACTTGCTTATCGGAAAGAAATTTTGACAACTGAATATTATTAAAATCTCCTACACCGCTGTTATCGGCTATATCGGCACAATTTTTTGCATTAATAATGTCATTCGGATAAAGAGAATATCCACCATAACTGTATGCTTTCATTAATATTTCATTATCTTTAAATTCAGTCGGTTTCAAAACAACTTTTATTCCGTTATTCAAAGTCCAAATGGTTGTTCCGGTAACATCATCCTTTTTTTCGTTTACAACTTTTCCCGCTGCCGGTTCTTTTGAAATTAACTTATCGCTTATTTTATCTTCAACATAAGCTTTTATATCAGATTTTTCAGTAGTATTATAAGTGTCCAATATCTCTTTTTCGGAAGGAACATCTATTTTGGGAGCAGTAAGAGTAATAACTGTATTTTTATCAATTACCATCTTATCAATAGCTTTATTTACATCATTTAATGTAATTTCAGGCAAATAAGTTCGGTATAATTTATATTTTAAATCGAAACTGTAAGCCGGAGATTTTGAAAGTCCGAAATTTTCATGCAGAATCCTTGCCCATTTATCTGATGACAGTTTTTTCTTATCGTCAAACTGTTTTTTTACATCACTGAGAAGAACTTTTTTTTGTCTTTCCAATTCGCTTTGAGTATAACCGAATTTTTTAGCTCTTTGAATCTCTTCGGTTCCTTTTGTAACGGCATCTAATATTTTATCATTCTTAACTATTGCAAAAAAATTAAAAGCAGATTTTTTTCCGAGAAACTGACCGTATCCCACACCTACATACGCAAAAGGAGCATCGGGTTTTTTAGATAATTCAGAGAATCTCATATTTAACATTCCGGTTGCTAATTCGTCAATAATTTGTTTTTTCAAATCTGCATATGTTTTTATCGTACTAAATTTGTTTTTCATATATATTGACAATATTGTATAAGGAGCTTCTTTATCGGTTGCAACTTTTACAATGGTTTTTTTATGATCCGGTATTTCAGGATAAATTCTTGCCCGTTCGTTTTTTCTTGCAGGTATTTGACTGAAAAGTTTTTTAACCTGTTCGGTAACTTTATCTGCATCAAAATCTCCGACAACAATAACTGCTTGTAAATCCGGACGATACCAATCTTTATAAAAATTTCTTAAATTATCGGGAGGGCAATGCATAAAAACAGTTGTGTCTCCTATCGGCAAACGTTTTGCGTATAATGATTTATATAAAACAGCCGGAAAAGTTTGTCGTGTAAGCCTGTCTTGTGCTCCGCGACCTAAACGCCATTCTTCACGTATAACACCGCGCTCTGCGTTTATTTCATCAGTTTCATAGCTTACATTAGAAGCCCAATCGTAAATTACCTGAAGTCCTTTTGAAAGATAACCTACTGAGTCTAAGGGAATTTCAATCATATACACTGTTTCGTCAAAACTTGTATATGCATTCAAATCAGCCCCGAAACGCATTCCTAAAGATTCGAGGAATTCGATAAGTTTATGTTTAGGGAAATTTTTTGTTCCGTTAAAAGCCATATGTTCACACATATGAGCCAATCCGCGTTGATTATCATTTTCTAAAACAGAACCGGCATTAACAACTAATTGTAAATAAGCTCTGTTTTCAGGTTTATCATTATGCCGAACATAATATGTTAAACCGTTGTCTAATTTTCCGTAATGAACATCTTTATCCAAAGGTAAAGCATCGTTCGGATTAAAGTTTTGAGCAAATCCCGCAAAAAACAAGGATGCAAAAAACAGTACTAAAACATTTTTTTTCATTTTTTGATATTTTTAATTTTTAAAATAATGTAAATATATGTTGTTAAATATGAATAACCTCTCCGTAAGCCGCTGCCGCCGCCTCCATAATTGCCTCCGACATTGTAGGATGCGGATGTATTGATTTTATTAAATCGTGCCCTTTTGCTCCGAGTTTTAAAGAAACTACGGCTTCGGCAATCATTTCCGTTACGTTAAGTCCCACAAAATGTGCTCCGACCAACTCGTCGGTTTTTGCATCAAAAATAAGTTTGATAAAACCGTCACGGTTGCCTGCTGCGGTAGCTTTTCCGGATGCCGTATAAGGAAATTTTCCGATTTTTACTTCGTAACCCTTTTCAATTGCCTGTTTTTCCGTTAAACCGACAGAGGCAACTTCGGGTGTGGTGTAAACAGCTCCGGGAACTTTGCCGTAATCTACGGGAGGCGGATTTAATCCCGCTATTTTTTCAACACAGGTAATTCCTTCTGCGGAAGCAACGTGTGCAAGTGCTTGTCCGAGAACAATATCGCCTATGGCATAAACGCCTTCAATGTTTGTTCTGTAATACTCGTCAACTTTTATTTTTCCTTTTTCAAGTTCAATACCGGTTTCTTCCAAACCTATATTTTCCAAATTCGGAACAACACCGACGGCAGACAAAACAATATCTGCTTCAAGCGTTATTTCTTTTCCTTTTGAATTAACGAAGGCAATACATTTTTCGCCGGAAATATCGACTTTTTCCACTGCCGAAGATACCATAACTTTTATTTTGGCTTTTTTAAGCGACCTGCCTATTTGTTTTGAAACATCTTCATCTTCAAGTGGTAATACATTGGGTAAAAACTCGACCAATGTAACTTGTGTTCCTATTGAATTATAAAAAAATGCCAATTCGGTTCCTATTGCTCCGGAACCGACTACTATCATACTTTCGGGTTGTTTTTTGAGAGTTAATGCTTCCCTGTATCCTATTATTTTTTTGCCGTCTTGTTTTAAATTCGGCAGTTGTTTTGATCGTGAGCCGGTTGCCAAAATAATGTGTTTTGCCGTATATTTTTCAATATTTCCTTCGGTATCGGCAACTTCAATCGTATTTTTCCCGGCAAGTTTCCCGAAACCTTGCAATACGGTAATTTTATTTTTCTTAAACAAATATTGAACACCTTTGCTCATTTGCCCGGCAATTCCTCGGCTTCTTTCAATTATTTTTGAAAAATCGGCTTTATAATTTTCAACACTTATTCCGTAATTTTCGGAATGTTTGATATAATCGTAAACCTGTGCACTTTTAAGCAACGATTTTGTGGGAATACATCCCCAATTTAAACAAACTCCGCCTATTTCGGCTTTTTCGACAACGGCAACATTCATTCCGAGTTGCGATGCTCTTATTGCGGCAACGTATCCGCCGGGCCCGCTTCCTATAATTATTATGTCGTAATTCATTTTATTCAGTTAAAAGGTAAAAGTGTAAAGTTAAAAATTTTGTTATGTGAAAATGTTATTCCCGAGTTTCTAATTCTCGACTACTTTCTGCTAAACTGCTTTCAAACTCAAATCCAAACTTTTAATTTGATGTGTTAATGCTCCTACGGAAACAAAATCGACACCGCATTCGGCATAACTTCTGATAGTTTCGAGAGTGATGCCTCCGGAAGACTCGGTTTCGTATTTTCCGGCAATCATTTTGACGGCTTTTTTTGTGTCTTCAACACTGAAATTATCAAGCATAATTCGATGTACTTTTCCTACTTTCAAAACTTCGTTTAGCTCATCAAAATTACGAACTTCAACTTCAATTTTTATGTTTTTGTTCTTTTTTTTAAGATAATCGACAACTTTGTTAATTGCTTTTTCTATGCCTCCGGCAAAATCAATATGGTTGTCTTTGAGCATCACCATATCGTAAAGTCCCATTCTGTGATTTGTTCCGCCGCCGATTTCTACGGCAAGTTTTTCGATATGTCTTAATCCCGGAGTTGTTTTTCGGGTATCGAGAACTTTGGTCGGCAAATCTTTGATAATTTCGGCATATTTTGCCGTTTGCGAAGCAATTCCGCTCATTCTTTGCATAAAATTCAGCAGCAAACGTTCTGCCTGCAAAATGGAAATTACTTTTCCGGAAACAGTAAAAGCAATATCGCCCGGTTTAATTTTTGTTCCGTCTTTAAGAAAAATTTTCATCTTTAAATCGGGGTCAATTTTTCTGATAATTTCTTTTGTAATTTCGACACCGGCAAGTATTCCTTCTTCTTTCACGAGAAGTTTTACTTTGCCTTGTTCCGTTTCCGGAATGCACGAAAGCGACGAATGGTCGCCGTCGCCGATGTCTTCGGCAATTGCCAAATCAATTAATTTGTCGATAAATTTATTTGTCATCCTCAGTTTTTTTTAATTTTTCAGCTAATAATTTATTTAGTTTGTCGTGAAATTGCACAAAATCATCCGGAAATTTATCAAATGCAGCGACCTCAATAATTGCAACAGTTTCATTACCGGATAAAATCGGAATAAATAACAGACTTTTAGGAGAACCTGCACCCAAACCGGAAACAACCTTAATATAATCTTCCGGAATATCGCTTATTTGTTTTATTTTTTTATTTTTTGCAACTTGCCCCGAAATTCCTTCCCCTTCAGAAAAATCGTGAATTTTATTGCTGTTATACATTGCATAAGTTGCATTAACTTTAAATTTATCTTTATCTTTTACATAAACCAAACCCTGAACAATATAAAATTCCTTTGCAAAAGCTTTTAAAATAAGTTCTGAAAATTTTTTATCCGGTCTTGGTCTTTCAAGTTCAGAAATAATATTATTGATTTTAGTTTCTGTTTCGTTTATATCTTTTTTAATTGTCAACTCAATATCTTCTTTTTCTTTCGCTGTACCTTGCTTTTTTATGTATATTTTTTCCGTTTGAAACTTAAAAGTAAAAACAAACAACAATAAAACAGACAAAAACAATCCGCCGAAATAAATAAAGATTTTATTTTCATCCAAACTCCCGGAGGTTTCGGGAAAAATAAGTCGAATAAAAAATAAAGATGAAATAAAAAGAACAGTCGATACTATTTTTCTTACAATATTTTTAGACATTACTATTAATATTTAAAATATATTTGATAATATTTTGCGAAGATAAAATATTTTTCGTTCCCGAAATTTTAATTGCCGCTTCCGGCATTGTTGCAACAATTGCATCTTTCGGGTCTTGAGCAACGGCAATACCGCCGAAATCAATAACATCTTTCAATCCGACTGCTCCGTCACTATTTGCACCGGACAATACAATGCCGAGCATATTATTATTAAAAGAATATGCTGCAGAACTTAAGGTTACATCAATTGACGGACGAGAATGGTTTACAACATCTTCCGTTGAGAGTGCAAAAGTTTTATCCGGTTCAACATACAAATGGTAATTTGCCGGAGCAATATAAACTCTGCCGGATAAAATTTTTTCTTTATCAAACGGTTCCTGAACCGGTAATTGCGATTTAATTGTCAGTGCATCGGTAAAACCTTCTTTAATATGCTTTAAGCGATGCAAAACCAAAATTAATGTGTGAGGAAAATTTTTAGGTAATGCTTCCAATATTTTCGTAACAATTTGAAAACTGCCGGCAGACCCTCCTATAACTATGTATTTAATTTCAGACATTTATTAAAAAATTCGTTTCTTGTAAACCGATAATTTTGATGTTATTTTTTTAAACTTTCCGGACATTTGTCCTAAAATTTCTTTCTCTCCGAGAATCAGATATCCGCCTTTTTTTATACTTGCATTGATTTTGGGCAATACAGTGCTTTGCAAATCTTCATTAAAATAAATCAGGCGATTACGAAACAAAACCAGATCAAACTCTGAAATATACTGTTGATTCATTATCTTTTCCTTTTTAAAATTCACATTTCCCCTGTAAAAATGATTAATTCTCATTTGATTTGTTTGCCCGATAAAAACATCTTCCGGATTTAACACATTATTAAGTAACTCAATATTTTTTACACACTTTTTTAAATCTTGTTGATTAAATTTTCTGTTTTTGATAAAATTTTCATTTTCACTTAAAGGGTAAGAAACTGTAATCGTAACACCCGAAGATTGGAATAATCCGAGAAAAAACATCAAAGAATAAACTTCTTCACCGCCGGTACAACAGGGAATATGTATATTAACGTCTTTTTTTAAAAGCAGTTTAGGAAAAATCTTCTCATTTAAATAGTTCCACAATTCGGCATCTCTGAATAGTTCTGTTTGAGGGACAAAGAGAAACCTTACAAAATCGGAAACAAATTTGTCAGATTGATTAAACCGATAAATTAAATCATCAACATTAAAAACTTTTTGAGTTTTCATAAAAAGAATAATTCTTCTCCTTTTAAATGAAAAAGCATAGTCAATAAAATCAAAATCCGAAAGTGATTTTATTTCAGAATAGACTTGATTGACATCCGGTACGAATATTTTTAATTCAGACATAAAAGAGAGATGTAAACTCCTGAGAAAAAATTATTATCTTTGTTAATTCAACTATGTAAAAATAAAAATAAATTCAATATAATTATGCAATACCCCAAAAAAGTAGAATTAGGAGACATAACAATCCGAGACGGGTTCCAACATGAAGAAAAATTCATTCCTACGGAAGCAAAATTATGGCTTGCGGAAGAATTAGTTTTGGCAGGATACAAGAAAATAGAAGTTACAAATTTCGGCAACCCGAAAGGAATGCCGCAATTTAAAGATGCCGATATTTTAATGAAATCAATTAGAAACAGTAAAAAATTAAAAGATAAATTGAATGATGTCGAAATAACTTGTGTTACAATAAGAGAACGAGCTATTGAACGAGCCATTGAAGCAAAAAAAGAAGGTTGGGGACCCGACAGAATTTTATTAATGGTTTCTACCAGCGAATCACATCAATATAAAAATTCAGGTTTATCTCATGCCGACTATTGGAAAATGAGTGAAAAATACATCAAAAAAGCACATGATGCAGGTATAAAAGTTAACGGAACAGTAAGTACAATTTGGGGTTGTCCTATTGAAGGACCCACAGAGCTGAAAGATGCCGTTGAATTTACAAAAAGATGGTTAGACATAGGAGCTGACGACATAGAACATGCGGATCACGACGGAAGTGCTTCGCCTGACAGAGTTTATAAATATTATTCAATGCTTTTAGATGCCTTACCTGACTCATCATTACATCTTGCTCATTTTCATACAACGAGAGGTTGGGGATTGGCAAATATATTGGCGGCACTGCAAGCCGGTATTACGCGCTACGAATCTACAATAGGCGGTATAGGCGGACAACCGGCAAACTTTATTGACGGAATTCCGGTTTCAGGTACCGGAAAATATTATTATAAAGACCCGAATGCCGTAGGACTTATTACCACAGAAGATATGCTTGTAATGATGGACGAAATGGGTATTGAAACCGATATTGACATTGATAAAATTTTGGAAATAGGAAATACGGTTGAAAAAATTGTCGGAAGACGACTTCGTTCGGAAACAATAAAAATGGGAAGAATACCTAAAAATTTATCGGGAAGAAAATAACAATGCAGGAAAGAAAAAGCGGAATATTATTGCATATAACCTCCCTGCCGGGAAAATACGGTATCGGAACTCTCGGAGAAGAAGCATATCGATTTATTGATTTTCTGAAAGAAACAAAACAAACTTACTGGCAAATTTTGCCGTTAGGACATACGGGGTACGGGAATTCACCTTATTCTTCTTTTTCGGCTTTTGCCGGAAATCCGTTACTTATTGATTTACAGGCACTGCCCGTAACTTGTCTGAAACAAAAAGAACATAAAATTTCCGCTGTTGATTATAACTTTGTTAAAAAAACAAAAATCAGTTTACTAAAAAAAACAGCTTTTGATTTTATAAATTCCGATATTGAAAAACTCGATTTTGAAAAGTTTAAACACGAAAACAAATTTTGGCTTTTTGATTATGCTTTTTTCATAAGTTTAAAAGAGTATCACAACGAAAAACCATATTGGGATTTTGAAAAAGGTTTAAAATTTCGAGACAATAATATTTTAGAAACTTTCCGAACAGAATTAAAAGCACAAATTGAAATATACGAAGTAATTCAATATTTTTTCTTTGAACAATGGTTTCGTTTAAAAACCTATGCCGCCGAAAACGGCATAAAAATAATCGGAGATATTCCGCTTTATGTTGCACCGGACAGTGCCGACACGTGGACACACCCTGAAATTTTTCTGCTGAATGATAATTTATCACCCGTAAAAGTTGCCGGAGTTCCTCCGGATTATTTCAGCCCCACAGGACAACTTTGGGGTAATCCGGTTTACAATTGGCACAAGCAAAAAAAAGATAATTACCGGTGGTGGGAAGAACGTATTAAAATGAATTTCAAACTGTTTGACATTGTCCGCATAGACCATTTCAGAGGCTTATCAGAATTTTGGGCAGTTCCTTTCGGAAATGAAACCGCAGAATACGGCGAATGGATACCCGGACCCGAAGACGATTTTTTTGAAAAAATATTTAAAAATAACCCGAATTTTATTGCCGAAGACTTGGGATTTATAACAAAAGAGGTTGAAGTTCTTCGTGATAAATACAAATTGCCGGGAATGAAAATTTTGCAATTTGCATTTAATTCCGGAGCTTCAAATCCTTTTTTACCTCATCATTACGAAAAAAATTGTGTAGTTTATACAGGCACACATGACAACGACACTTCCGCCGGAATGTTTAATAACTTTTCGGATGAAGAAAAAATATTTTCGAAAAAATATTTTCATTATACAAATAAAAACTTTGCTCACAATTTAATGAAACTTGCCTGGTCGTCGGTTGCAAACACAGCAATTGCACCTATGCAGGATTTTTTGCAACTTTCGTCGGAACATCGAATGAATATACCCGGAACAATTAGTGATAACTGGATTTGGCGATTTAAATTTGAAGATATTTCACAAGAAGATAAAGATTTTCTGAAAGAAATTACAGAAACATACGGCAGAACATAAAACGTTACCGAATGGAAAATAATTCAAATAACAATAACGAAAATAATAACGGCAATTTTATAAATAATTTTATAAAATTTTTTACCGACATTTTCAATATTCGTGAAGGAACAGACAGAGTTAAAACTATTGAATTTATTCAAAAAGACATTGAATTTAAAGGAAGGGGTATTTGGATATTAATCGCTTCTATTTTTATTGCTTCACTTGGATTAAACATAAATTCTACTGCTGTTGTTATCGGTGCTATGCTTATTTCTCCGCTGATGGGACCTATTCTCGGAATGGGACTTGCCGTAGGAACAAACGACTGGATTATCTTAAAAAAATCTTTAAAATATTTTTTAATTTCAATAATTGTAGGCGTTCGTACATCTGCTGTTTATTTTATGATTTCTCCTTTAAAAGAAGCATCATCCGAGCTGTTGGCAAGAACACAACCCACACTTTTAGATGTTTTCATAGGCATATTCGGAGGAATGGCCGGGATAATAGCCCTTTCGGGTGACGAAAAATCAAACGTTATTCCGGGTGTTGCCATTGCAACGGCTCTAATGCCGCCGCTTTGCACAGCCGGATACGGACTTGCAACTTGGCAATTACATTTCTTTACCGGGGCTTTATATTTATTTTTCATTAATTCAGTTTTCATAAGTTTAACAACTCTAATTGCCGTAAAATATTTAAGATTTCCTAAAATGAATTATGTAAATCCGAAACGCGAAAAAAGAATAAGATTTTACATATTTATTTTCATTATTATCATTATTCTTCCGAGTGCACAAATTTTTTGGAACGTAATTAAAGAATCGCAATTTAATCGCAGAGCCGACAATTTTATTACAGAAAACTTAAAACCTTATAAACCGGATATTATTTACACACAAAAACACTATTCCGATACACTTTCCGAAATAAATATTTATTTAACACATTATAGTATTCCGGATGCAGAAATAAAAGATTTACAAGATAAATTACAACTTTACGGTCTTTCAAAAAAAGGTTCTGCAATACGAGTTACCGATTCTACAGCTCTTATTTTCCATCAGGAAAAAAACAATTTCGATACTTTGGTAAATAAAATTAATAATATACAAAAGAATCTACCTGAAAAATTAAGAATCGGCGTATTAGAAGAAATATATAAAAATCAGGAAAAAGCAATTACCGGAAAAAATACTAAAATAGAATTTCTTGAGAATCAATTAATCAGAATAAAACAAGATACGATACCTTTATACAGTTTGAAAAAAGAATTAGCTGTCCAATATCCGCGAATTGAAAAGTTTGCTTTCGCAAAAAGCATTGAACTTAACAATTCCGGAAAATACGACACTATACCGACAATTCTTGTTAAATGGAAAAAAGGAACTTACAACAGTTATATAAGAAAACAATCAAAAACTTTAAGAGACTGGCTGAAAATAAGATTAAATAAAGACACTTTAAGAGTTGTAAAATTTTAACGAAGCCGGCACAACAGCTTATATTCTTACACCCATAACAATAATATCATCTGTCTGTTCAAATTCGCCTTTCCATTTAGTAAGGATTTCTTTCAGAATTTCTTTTTGTTCCTGCATCGGTTTATTATAAATCTTTAATAACAGTTTTTTAAAATTACGTTTATTAAATTTCTGATTGTTATATCCGAACTGATCCGAATAACCATCAGAGAAAGTATAAATCATATCATTCTTTTTCAACTCAAATTTTTGATATTGAAAAGGATTTTCTTTATGATGTATTCCAATCGGATTTCGATTTGCTTTCAACTCTGTTAACTCACCGTCTCGAATAATGTATGCAGGATTAAAAGCCCCTGCAAATTGAAGCTGCATATCTTCATGGTCTATAATACACAAAGCAATGTCCATTCCGTCTTTCGATTCAATACCGGCAGTTGTTTGATTCAATGAGCTTTTTATCTTTTTTCTTAATCTGTTCAAAAATTCATCCGGTGTATCGAAACGTACTTTTGTAACTATTTCACTAAGGAAAGAAATTCCGAGCATACTTAACATTGCCCCCGGAACACCGTGTCCGGTACAATCTCCGACGGCATAAACAGTATATTCTCTGATTTGTTTTATCCAATAAAAATCTCCGCTTACAATATCTCTCGGTTTAAAAAATACAAAATAATCTGTCAACGATTTATCTAAAACATTTTTTGACGGCATCATAGCCTGTTGAATACGTTTTGCATATACAATACTGTCTTTAATGCTTTTATGATTTTTTACAATTTGATTTCGTTGTTCTTCGATTGTTTTCGTTCGTTCTTTAATTTTTTGCTCCAATAATTTCTGATTTTTCTTAAGTTTTCGTTCCCTCAATTTAATAATCAAAACAACAATCAAAACTAATAACAAGCCGGAACTTATTAAAAACCAATCTTTTTCCCAAAATGCTTCTTTAACGAAAAAAGTTATCTTCTCTTCTTCACTTATTGAATTAAGAATATTTTTTGCTTTAACATGAAAAATATATTTACCATGCGGTAAATAAGGAAAAGATATTTCATTATTTTTCCCCCATTCCGAAGGTTTTTTCATCAATCCTTCCAAAAAATACTGATACTCAACGGCATCTTGTTTAATAAAAAACGGAGCAGACAATGTTATTTTAATATTATTCTCATCAGCATCCAAAGATATATCCGTTAAAGAATATTTTTTACCTTTTTGATTTGTAACAGTTTTAATGAATAAGTTTTGTTTGGGATTATAAAATGAAACATTCAAATTATTTATTTTGTACAGATTATTTTTATCGTCAATAATCCAAGTGTCATTTAATTTATCTACATACAAATATTCAATATTGTCAAATAAATTCAAATAAATATTATTATTACAATCATAGTTTTTAGGATATATAAGAGAAATCCATGAGTTGTTTTCATTCATCCATAAAACATCAGGTTGGGTTTTAATAAAGGACAGCTCCTTACTTTCCAAAACGATTATACTATCCTGTTTTTCGCTGTAAGCCAACACCTTAGACGGAAGTAACACATAAATAGTATTCTCAAATTCTTGAATCAGAGTAGGTTCTTCATACTTGTTATTGATTTTATAAGATTTTATTTCTGTATTACCAAAATTCAACAAATAAATATTTCCTGCCGTACCGACCCAAACAGCAGTATCATTTGCTGATACCGAAGTTACATTATTACCCTTTAAGTCATTTACTTCTGAAACCTTATATTCTTCTTCATTAAATTCCAAAATAAGCAATCCGCTGTTAGTACAAACATAAAACAGATTCGAATTGTTTTTTGACTGAATAATATTATTAATATAACGATCGGAAATTATATGCTCGGCTTCTTTATCTTTAATTAAATATACGCCGTTATTCCCTCCCGCCAATAATTCGTTGCCGTACGGAACCAAAATTTTACACCTGTCATTTAAATTCTCAATCTTTTTATAAGAATGGCTTACAGATTGCATCCCTAATAACTTTCTTTTTCGAATCAAAGAATTTCGTTTTCTTTCAGATAAATTGATAGTATTGTCAGGAGAAACGAAATCCTTTATTTTTTTCTGAAGACCGGCAAAAAGCCCTTTCTTTTTCGCATCTTCTTTGGCTTTCATCCTTTTCTTAGTTTTTAATTTTTTGGAAACCGTTTTAATTTCATTTTCAATGAGTCGTGCTCGCTTATGGGCATCTAATTCTTCCAAAAAAAATAAACTTTCGTTTGTTCCGACATAAATTGTATTATTAAGATTTATTACAGACAATAATCTTCCTTCAATACCCGGATAGCTGTTGTAAAGTTTTACCGGAACAGAAAAATCAATACGACTTATTCCTAATCCGTGAGATAACCACAATCCGTTATTATCATCCTTGCCGATTGCAAAAATCTCATTGTCAGGCAATCCCGATGAGTAATTAATGTTTTTAACGGTTTTTCTTGTTTTAGAATCAATAATCAAAATACCGCCGATTAAAGTTGATAAAGCAATCTGTGTATTTGTAAGCAAAACTGCATTGGTTAATATGCTTTCATCCAAATATTTCTGATCTCGTATGTTAAATTGCCAAACAGATTTCCCGCCGAAATAATACAATTTATTATTTGTTGTTCCAATTAAAGTCTTTGTTTTACTTATAGGAAAATCAAAAACTATTTTACCGATATTTTTTTTATTTTTTATACGTCGAAAATAAATCGAATCATTCTTCAATTTATAGAATGTGTTATCTTCAGTAACAAAAAATATTTGATCTGACTGATTAATAATTCTGTTTATCCGTTTATTGTTTTTAAAGTTCAAAATCTGTTTTATAACAGTATAATCATCTGTATTATATATTGTTATAAAATTTTCCGACACTACAATAAGTTTATTTCCCAATGAAGAAATTTCAATAACTTTTCCGATATTTTCAGAGTTATTTTTTATGGAAACAAAAACCTGAATACCTGTAGTATCCCTTTTTAAATAACCGACATCATTAACACATCCCGCATAAATTTTATTATCTGCTGTATCCGAATACATCGTTAAAGGCATCGCCGGTGTCGGAATAATATCCCAGGCAGAACCGTCAAAACTCAAAATTCCTTTTTGATTTGCAAAAAACATATGTTGCTTTTTACCTTGAATAATAAACCAATTATTAAGTTTATATTTATTATTTAACTTATAATTTGTAATAAACGGGCTTCCTTCCTGAGCTGAAACCGAAAAAGTTATAATTATAAAAAATGCAAAAACCAAAATTCGGTTTAAATATACACTGTGTTTCAATTTCATAAATATAATATTAAACAACCTGCAAATTTACTTAAAATACTTATCCCGTAAAAAGAAGTTTTGTTTTTTCAATAATTTGTTAATAACCTACACACAGCATTACGCATAAGTACGATAATTTTAATATTTTTGTATCTTAAATTTTAAACTCAATGCAACAATATTTAAAGCTGTTAGACAGGGTATTAACAGAAGGCGTAAAAAAAGAAGACCGAACCGGAACCGGAACAATCAGTGTTTTCGGTCATCAAATGCGTTTTAATTTACAGGAAGGTTTTCCTTTGATTACAACAAAAAAACTACATTTGAAATCAATCATTTATGAACTGCTGTGGTTTATAAAAGGCTCTTCAAATGTTAAATATCTGCAAGATAACGGAATAAAAATTTGGAACGAATGGGCAGATTCAGATGGCGAACTCGGCAGAATTTACGGCTATCAATGGCGTTCGTGGACAACAGAAAACGGCGGACATATTGACCAACTTATAAATGTAATAAAGCAACTGAAAAAAAACCCTAATTCCCGAAGACATATTGTAAGTGCCTGGAATGTAAGTGATTTAGATAAAATGAATTTGCCTCCTTGCCATATTCTGTTTCAATTTTATGTTGCCGAAAATAAATTGTCCTGCCAATTGTATCAACGAAGTGCTGACATTTTTCTCGGTGTGCCTTTTAATATCGCATCTTATGCTTTGCTTATTATGATGGTTGCCCGAGAAACCGGCTACGAACTCGGCGATTTTATTCATACTTTAGGAGATGCACACATCTACACCAATCACATTGAACAAGTAAAATTACAATTGTCAAGAGAACCGCACCCGCTTCCTACAATGTTATTAAATTCCGAAGTTAACAATGTTATTGATTTTAAATACAAAGATTTTACTCTCGAAAATTACAATCCGCATCCGCACATCAAAGGTGCAATATCTGTTTAATTATGACAATTTCAATTATAGCCGCCGTTGCAGAAAATAATGTTATCGGAAAAAATAACGATTTAACTTGGCATATTTCGGAGGATTTAAAACGGTTTAAAAAATTAACATCAGGACATCCTGTTATTATGGGCAGAAAAACTTATGAATCTCTGCCGTTTAAACCTTTACCCGGAAGAAAAAATATTGTTTTAACTTCTCAAAAGAAAATCAGTTTTGAAGGAGCACTAATTGTAAACTCAATTAAGGAAGCACTGAGTAAATGCTCAGATGATGATGAAGTTTTTATATGCGGAGGGGCAGCCATATACAAACTTTTCTGTCCTTTTACCGAACGACTGTATTTAACAAAAATACATCATATTTTTGAAGGAGATACTTTTTTCCCTGAAATTAAATATTCAGAATGGAAAACGGAATTTAAATCTGAGCTGTTTTTTGATGAAAAAGCTCAATTAAAATACTCATTTATAAATTATATAAGGAAACAAAAAAAAGAGGCTTTATAACCTCTTTTTGAATTTTGCAAGTTTATAAAATTTATTCCAACGTTACCGTCATTACCGGTAAAGCCATATGCCATTTTGTATTTTCATTGTCAAAATTTAAATCTCCCGCACCAAAAGCTCCGCTGCCGTCTTTATCTTCAAATTGCCAGCAATTATTTACATTAAAATCAAGAATAATGTTTTCGCCTGCGTTATCTGTTAAATCAAAATTTATTACCGCAGAATATACCGGATGCGGAGCATTGTTCATAAAATCTACATCGCCGAAAGGTCCGTAATTATTTCCGGGTTTCCCGGCAAAATCAAACCAAATATTTCCGTCCCCCAAGCCGTCATCACTTTCATCTTGAGTATATGCAGCAGATCTGGGAGAAACAGGTGTCATATCCGGACTTTGTCCGTTTCCGAGCAGCCATCCTTCTTCGCTTCCGGCATCATTAATTTGAGTCATATCACCGGGTTGATGTAATCCGCCTTCCGTTTCGGCATCATCAGATAAATAAATGCGAATATTTCTCGGTTCATTACCGCTGCTTGCAGTAATATTTAATTTCATTTGCAAATAATAAATTTCAACTTTAACTGAAGAATAAGTTCCGTCGGGAACTGTTGTTCCCTGCATTAAAGAATGAGTTGTATTTGCATCCGAAAAATCAAATACCAAAGAAGAACTTAAATCACTTTTATTAAATATTTCAAAATCAGGAGTGCCGTCATCTCCCTGTAATACAACACTTTTTAGTGCTACATAATAATTTGCCGGTGTTTGTTTTGTCATATCAATTTTAGAAGCATCAATCGGAGCATTAAAATCAATTTTTAATTTCACATCTTTAATACTTCTGAAAGAATCTTTTTTACAGGCTCCCGCCGAAATCAAAACGGCAATAAAAATAATACTTATTTTTGTAATAGTTTTCATAATAAATAGTTTTAAATTTAATATGTAAAAATACAAAAATTTTATTTCAATTTTTACATCCTGTTAAATAACATCATTAAACCTTTGCTTATAAAAAGAGTCATATTGATGAAAGATATAAAAATTTCTCATAATCAAACGACAGGAGCCTGCATAAAATTATGCAGGTTTTTTAAAGAATATTAATAAAAAAACAATATTTCAGAAAACAAATAACAAAAATAAAAAACAAACAGTTATATTTGAACAAATTTAAAATTGATGACTTTTAAAAAAAGAATTGATAAATACAAGAAAAAATCAATCGGAGCTAAAATCTCGGATATTATTTTCATAATCTTTGTTGCCGCTATGCTTACATCATCAGGAAGAATGGCAATAGGCGGGTTTGTTAACCGCATTAAAGCGATGATAATCGCCCCTTCCGTCAATTCAGAAAAGAATATTATTCAACTCTCAGAAACCGATTATAATTGGGAACTTAAAAACATTAACGGAAACAGTATAAATTTTTCGGATTATAAAGGCAAAGTTATTTTTTTAAATTTTTGGGCTGCCTGGTGTCCGCCATGTGTAGGCGAAATGCCCGAAATTCAAAAATTATATAACATTTATAAAAACAATAAAAATATTCAATTTCTGCTTGTTACGAACGAACCTGTTCAAAAAGCACAAGAATTTATCCGAAAAAGAGAATACGATTTCCCTGTTTTTTCATCCGTTTCGGCAACTCCTTCGGTTTTCAAATCAAATGTAATTCCTACAACTTTTATTATTTCAAAAGATGGGAAAATATTGGTGAACGAAACCGGAGCAACAAATTGGAGCGGAAAAACAACAACAGAACTTATAGAAAAGTTAATCAATGAATAAATCAATTATTAATTTAAAATTTTAAAACATGAAAAAACTATTATTAGCAATTGCTGTTATCTTCCTTGCGGGAAATATACAGGCACAAAGAATTAAACTCGTTGACGGAAATCTAAAATTTTTAAAGGGTGTAAAAGATTTGAATTTGGAATATACTTATAACGATATGAAAGTCGGTAAATATTCCGAAGCCGATTATGTGGCAAAAAAAACAGAAGAATATAATAAAAAAGAAGCCGGACGCGGTGATAAATGGGCAAATATGTGGGTTGAAGACAGAGAAAAAAGATTTGAACCCAGATTTGAATTGCTGTTTAACAAATACATCGCAAAATATGATGCTGTTGCGGAACAAAGTAATAATGATGCGGAATACACTATGATTTTACAAACATATTTTACAGAACCCGGTTATTATATCGGAATATCTTCTGCGCCTGCTTCCGTCAATTGTAAAGCAATTTTTGTAAAAACATCCGATCCGAATACCGTACTTGCTAAAATTGACATTAAAAAATCTCCCGGACGTGCAGGAGCAGGTTGGGACACAGGTGAACGCATAAAAGAAGCTTATGCTAAAGCCGGAAAAGAACTTGCAAAATTTTTAATAAAAAATAAAGCTTTTAAATAGCATACTTTTACATTTTAATAAAATACAGGCAGAAACAGCTTGCTGTTATTTCGTATATTTTTAACTTTTAATACGACCGGAATCATTTAAAGGCTTACAAAACGAAACAATTGCAAGCTGTTTCTGTACCCGGCTCTCTGTCTGTCCGATACAAAAATATTGCAATAAATATCGAAATAAAATATCTTTGCATTCTAACTTATACCGAATCACTTACATTCAAAAAAAATTGGCAGAAGAAAAATATATACTCGGAATAGATCCCGGAACTGCATTTACCGGATACGGAATTATTAAAATTGTCGGAAAAGCACCGCAACTGGAAACATTCGGTTATATTGAGCTTTCAAAAATTGAAAATCCATACGATCGATTAAAAAGAATTTATAATAGAACCGTGCAGTTAATTGAGAATTATCCCGTTTCCGAATTTGCAATTGAAGCACCCTTTTTCGGAAAAAATGTTCAGTCGATGTTGAAACTCGGAAGAGCACAAGGTGTAGCAATTGCTGCTGCTTTGTCAAAAAATTTATCTGTTTATGAATATTCACCGCGAAAAATAAAATTAGCCGTAACCGGAAACGGAAATGCTTCAAAAGAACAAGTTGCCGCCTTTTTGCAAAACACTTTAAAATTTAAAGATATGCCTGCCAAACTTGATGCTACCGACGGACTTGCCGTTGCCGTTTGTCATCATTATCAAAATCATTATACGGTAAAAGGAGCAGCAAAAAGCTGGAAAGATTTTATAAATAAAAATCCCGGGCGTGTGAAAAAATAATATTTGTTTGAAATATGTTAATTAAAATTTACAAAAACACTTTAGAATTAGCAATTTAATTATTAAATTTGTATTGTTAATAGTATAAAGTAATCTCCGGAACATAAAAATTCGTTCCGAAAAGTTTATTATTTGTAATACAATATTGTTTAATAAAACCAAAAATTATGAAATTATTAAAAATTTTTATTCTCGGCTTGTTCGTTGTTTTCTTGTCTGATGCGGCACAGAGCCAAGTTGTAACTTATTCTGCAGCAAAAAGTTTGCTTAATACCGAACAAATAAAAGTTTTAGCAAAAGCAGAAAAATATATTGATAAAGCAGAAGCTAAAATTTCAAAAGCAGAAGCAATTGAAAAAAAATACGAAAAGAAAAAAAGAAAAAAGAAAAAATACAATAAAAAAACTTGGGAAGCTAAAAAATTCAGAATACAAGCTGAAAAAGATTATTTAAGAGCCTATCAGGATGCTTCTTCAGTTTATTCGCAAATTATTGTAGGTGCAACTTATTATGACGACAGTGATAAATCCGAAGCACATAAATTAAATGACGATGCAGTATCATTAATTGAAAGTGCCGATAAAAAAATGTCGAAATACAATAAAAAAATCGGAGATAAAAAATATTTAAAAAAATTATCTTATTCAAGCGTAACCGGTGCAGCAAGCAGTGCCAGGAGTTCTAAAGAAAATGCCTATTCAAAACAAACCGAAGCACTGGATATTGTTTTAAACCAAGGTAAGAAAAAAGAAGCATCCGAAAAAGATAATAAAGCTTGGGCAAATGCTCAAAATATTAACACAATTACATCTTATCAGGATTATATCGATAATTTTCCGTCAGGAAAATTCATAAGCAGAGCTCGTCAAATGATAAGACAATTACAAGCGGAACAAAAGAAAAAGAAACCCGTTGTTTCAAATTATGTTTTTAAAGTTCAAATTGCAGCGTCAAGAAATCCTGTATCTAAATATGAACTTGCCGGAAAATATTCAAATACTTCCGAAATAGAAAAAGAATATTCCGGAGGATTTTACAAATACAGAGTAAAATCATTTCCGACATACTCACAAGCTGCTGCTTTCAGAGATCAACTTTTGAATTCTACGGTGCCGGATGCCTTTGTTGTAGCATACGACAAAAACGGAAACCAAGTTGAAGTTACCGATGAAATGAAAACACATTAGAAATTTTTATAATTATAACAAAAAGAGAAGATCTCGGAAGGTCTTCTCTTTTTAATTAAAATAACTACATTTGTTTTTCATTAAAAAGAAAAGATATTTCTAATCAACCTTTGGCAGAACGCTTGAGACCCCGAACTTTAGAAGGGTATGTCGGACAAGAACACCTTGTCGGGAAAGGGAGTGTTTTGCGAAAAATTATAGAGTCGGGGAATTTACCTTCTTTTATTCTTTGGGGACCGCCCGGCGTAGGGAAAACAACTCTGGCAAAAATAATTGCAAATACTCTCGAACGACCTTTTTATACCTTAAGTGCCGTAAGCTCCGGAGTAAAAGATGTTAGAGAAGCCATAAAAAAAGCAAAAAGTCAGGCGTTTTTTTCAAAGCCGAATCCTATTCTTTTCATAGATGAAATTCATCGTTTCAGCAAATCGCAACAAGATTCTTTGCTCGCTGCCGTTGAAGACGGAACTATAACATTGATAGGCGCAACAACCGAAAATCCGTCTTTTGAAGTCATTTCTCCCTTGCTTTCGCGTTGCCGGGTTTATGTATTAAAACCTTTGGATATTTCCGATTTGGAGAAACTTTTACGGAATGCTTTAAAAAATGAAACGGAACTTAAAAAAAAGAAAATAAAAATTGAAGAAACACACGCCTTATTTTTGCATTCGGGAGGCGATGCCAGAAAGTTGTATAATATTATTGAATTAACAGTAAATTATTTTTCCGATAAGGAAGAAATTATTATTAATGATAAAAATATAATTGCCGGTTTACAAACCGAAACAGCGACATACGACAAAAACGGTGAAATGCACTACGATATAATTTCGGCATTTATAAAATCCGTTCGCGGAAGCGACCCCAATGCCGCCGTTTATTGGTTGGCACGAATGATTGAAGGCGGAGAAGACGTAAAATTTATTGCCCGAAGGTTAATAATTCTTGCTGCGGAAGATATCGGACTTGCAAATCCTAATGCTTTACTTATTGCAAATAATTGTTTTTCGGCGGTTAATGTTATCGGATATCCTGAATCTCGAATTATTCTTTCGGAAGCAACAATTTATTTGGCAAATTCGCCTAAAAGCAATTCGGCATATAAAGCAATCGATAAAGCACAAGATTTAGTGCGAAAAACAGGAAATTTATCCGTTCCTTTGCATCTCAGAAATGCTCCCACAAAGCTTATGAAAGAACTCGGCTACGGAAAAAATTATAAATATGCCCATTCTTATGATGAAAATTTTGTAAAACAAGAATATTTGCCCGAAAAATTAAGCGGAAAAAAATTATACGAAGCTCAAAATAATTCTGCGGAAGAGAAAACAAAACAATTAATGCAAAAACGTTGGGGAAATAAATACGAATAAAAAAACAAACAAATGATACCCGAAATTAAGAATATCAAAAATAAAGAAAGCAATAATTTTTTTTTATTTGCCGGACCTTGTGTCGTTGAAAGCGAAAAAAATGTTTTTGAAATTGCAGAAAAACTTTTGAAAATAACCGATAAATTAAAAATTCCTTTTGTTTTTAAGGCATCATTTAAAAAAGCTAATCGTTCGCGAATAGATTCTTTTACCGGAATAGGCGATGAAAAAGCCCTTAAAATATTGCAAAAAGTTAAAGAAATTTCAGGTTTACCTATTGTTACCGATATTCACTCTCCCGAAGATGCAAAAAAGGCGGCTGATTTTGATATTGACATTCTTCAAATACCCGCTTTTTTATCCAGACAAACAGACTTGCTTATTGCTGCCGGAAAAACAGGAAAATTCGTAAATATTAAAAAAGGACAATTTATGTCGCCCGAAGCAATGCAATTTGCGGCTCAAAAAGTCGAACAAACCGGAAATTCAAATATTATGCTTACCGACAGGGGCACTATGTTCGGCTACGGCGATTTAATCGTTGATTTTCGTTCCGTACCGATTATGCAGAAAACGGGTTTTCCGGTTGTAGTTGATATTACACACTCGTTACAGCAACCCAACCAAACTTCCGGAATAACGGGCGGACAACCCGAAATGATTGAAACAATAGGCAAAGCTGCAATTGCAACCGGAGCTGACGGTATTTTCCTGGAAACACATCCGAATCCTGCAGAAGCAAAATCAGACGGAGCAAATATGTTGCATTTAAGTTTGGCTGAAAATTTATTAAGTCGATTGGTTATAATAAGACAGGCGATAAATTCGTTTTAAGATTAGAAAATGAAGAAAATTTTAAGTATAAGCATATTAATTTTTCTCGGAATTACCGGTTTTGCACAAAGCGGAACGATAAAAATTATAATTCCCGATATTTTGAGTAATAAAGGAAATATTAAAGTTGCTCTGTATAATAAAGCAGGGAGTAATGGTTTTTTAAAAGATTTGAATTCCGCATACAGAAAAAAAGAATGTGAGATAAAAAATAATTCCGCCGTTATTGTTTTTAAGAATATTCCTTACGGAAAATATGCCGTTTCTTTGTTTCAAGATGAGAATAAAAACAATAAGATTGACAGAGCTGCAATCGGCTTTCCGACAGAGCCTTACGGTATTTCCGGAAATAAAAATACTATAGGTCCGCCAAAATTTAAAGACGGAGAATTTGAGCTTAAATCGTCGAATTTAACTTTAAAAATTACTCTGAAATCTTTTTTATGAAAAACTAATAAGGGCAATCTGCATTATTCCGGTTTTCATCCCAACACCGCCAAATAGTATCTCCGAAAAAATCAAAATATGTCCGGACTTCGCACACTTACAAACCTAAGACATTGATATACAACGGAGTCTGTTTTTTCTCAGGCACTACAAATGTTATTTAATTTCGTAGGGGATGGTGGTGTGTTTTCTGTCGTAAAGTTTGAGGATTTTATAGGCGTCTTCTTCAATTTTTAAAGGAAGTGCATAAAATTTATTTGTTGACTTATCTTTTAGTATAGAAGTTTGAAAAAAGTTGTCTTAACAAATGGGGGAAGTATAGTAAACTTTACTTTTGTGTTTTTTTGAGTATTCTTGTAAATTTTAACTTTGTTAAACTAAAAAATCAGTTCAAAAATTTGAGCTGATTTTTATACTTCCTGCATTGCCTGAATGTCCCTAAGTAAACGGTAAAAACTATTCCATTCCCGAAGATTTTAATTTTTCCGTATTTTCCGCAATTTGAAGTTTCTCAATAATTTCGGTAATATCTCCGTTTAAAATATTTTGCAGATGGTATAAAGTAAGTTTAATACGGTGATCGGTTACTCGTCCCTGCGGATAATTATATGTCCTGATTTTTGCCGAACGGTCACCGCCGGAAACCATAGTTTTTCTTTTAGAAGAAATCTTATCCAAATATTTTTGATATTCCAAATTGTAAAGACGTGTTTTTAATTCTTTCATAGCCTTTTTCAAATTCTTTATTTGTGATTTTTCATCTTGGCAGGTAACAACCAAACCTGTCGGAATATGTGTTAATCGAATAGCCGAATATGTTGTGTTTACAGATTGTCCTCCCGGTCCGGAAGAACAATAAGTATCTTTTCTTACATCGGCATCATTAATTTCAACATCAATATCTTCAGCTTCGGGAAGTACGGCAACCGATGCCGCAGATGTATGAACTCTTCCTTGTGTTTCCGTATCCGGAACACGTTGAACACGATGCACACCGGATTCATATTTTAATATACCGTAAACACCGTTCCCCGTTACTTGGAAAACAATTTCTTTGTAACCTCCCTGTGTTCCTTCGGTAATGTTATTAATTTCAATTTTCCATTTTTTCAGTTCGCAAAATTTTGTGTACATTCTGAACAAATCTCCGGCAAAAATACTGGCTTCGTCGCCTCCTGTCCCCGCTCTTATCTCAACAATAGCATTTTTATCATCTTCCGGATCTTTCGGTAATAATAATATTTTAATATCTGCTTCTAATTCGTTTTTTTGAGTGATAAGCGAATCAATTTCATTTTTTGCCATTTGTTTCATCTCGGCATCATCCTCTTCCGAAAGCATAATTTTTGAAGACTCAATATTCTCAATAACATTTTTATATGTTTTATATGCTTCGATAATCGGTTCGAGATTTTTATATTCTTTATTAAGTTTTACATATTTTTCCTGATTAGAAGCAACGGAAGGTTCTGATAATAAACGCTCTACTTCTTTATATCTGTCATAAACTCCTTTTAATTTATCTAAAATCATATTCTTACTCATATGCTCCTTGTTTCAATTTATAAAATGCAAAATTATAAAATATAAAAATAAATCTTTCATTATATCTAAATAATCCGCAGAATTATTATTTTTGTCTGCATTCAAAATTAATAATAATAATAATAAATTATAAAAATATGAGATTCGGAAAAACAACAAATCCTGTTTTATCGGAAAAACGTTTCGAAAACATTCATGTACAATCAGGTGTATTTACAGAACCGATGACTTTAAGCGGAACAATTAACAAAACACTGTTACTTTTTCTTCTGTTATTAATTACGGGAAGTTTATCTTGGCGAATGACTGTGTCGGGAAGTATAAACCCGGGAATATTTATTTGGGGCGGTGCAATCGGAGGATTAATCGTTGCAATTTTCACTGTTATGAAACCGGAAAAATCTCCGATAACAGCACCGATTTATGCTTTGCTTGAAGGATTATTTGTCGGTTCAATATCTGCTTTTTATGCAAAATTTTACAGCGGAATTGTGATACAAGCTGTAGGTTTAACATTGTCAATAATGTTTGTAATGTTAATTTTATATCGAACCGGTGTATTAAAAGCCACTCCTAAATTTAAAAAAGGTGTAATAGTTGCAACAGGCGGTGTTGCATTGTTTTATATTCTAAATATTATTGCTTCGGCTTTTGGCGGCGGTGTTAATTTTTTTAAACTCGGCACACTCGGTATCGTAATTTCATTAGTTATCATTGTTATTGCAGCAATGAATTTAATATTAGATTTTGATATGATTGAAAAAGGCGTAAACACAGGTCAACCCAAATACGTTGAATGGTTTGCCGGATTTGGTCTTATGGTAACTTTAATTTGGTTATATCTTGAAATTTTACGATTATTAGCATTATTATCAAGAAGATAAGTCAATTTGCAAATGAAAAAAACACTTATAAAAAGCTTGTTATTTTGGGGTGTATTAGTACTTTTTACGCAATGTCATACAACTAATACAAAAGAAATAAGAACTAATGACAGCAGAACTGAAATTCTGCGTGATAAAGTTGTAAACTATGCTAAAAAACAAATCGGAGTAAGATATAAATATGCCGGGAATACGCCGAAAACAGGCTTTGATTGTTCGGGTTATACAAAATACGTATATGCTCATTTCAACTATGATTTACCTCGTCGTTCAGTAGATTATACGAATATCGGTAAAAAAATTAGTGTGAAAAATTGTAAAAAAGGCGATATCTTACTTTTTACGGGAAGTAACAAGCATAAACGTGTTACCGGGCACTTAGGAATTGTCGTTTCAAATAAAAAAGGAACCATTAAGTTTCTTCACGCATCTTCATCTCGAGGTGTTGTAATTTCTGACCTCAGTATTTCTTATTTTAAAGATAGAATTCTGGGTGCAAGAAGAATTATTAAATAATTAATATAATGCAGGTATCAGATAATAAAATAGATATAAGTAAATTTAATTGGTCCGGCTTAAAAATTCTTATCGCAGAAGATGAAATAATGAATTATCTTTATCTTGAAGAAGTGTTACGCGAAACTTTTGCTGAAGTTATTTGGTGCAAAAACGGTCAGGAAGCCGTTGAGAAAGTTATTGCAGAAAAAACTCCGTTTAATATTATATTAATGGACGTTAAGATGCCGATTATGAACGGATATGAAGCAACAAAAATTATTAAAAAATACAAACCGGAAATTCCGATAATTATACAAACAGCTTACGCTATGCAAAATGAAAAAAATAAAGGATACAAAGCAGGTTGTGATGAATACCTTGAAAAACCGATTAAACAAGACAGATTATTAACAACAATCAGTAAATTTTTATAATTCTTAATTTATGTTTGATAAAATAATGGCTCAAATGCAGGAACAAGCAGCTGAAACAAAAAAGAGACTTGATAATACTGTTGTTGAAGCTGAAGCAGAAAACGGTTTGGTAAAAATAACTGCCACGGGTAATAAAAAAATATTATCAATTAAAATAAACGAAAAAATTGCCGACGACAAAGAGACTGTTGAAGATTTAGTCATACTTGCCGGAAACAAAGTACTCAAAAAAGCAGAAAAAATTGCTCAAAATGAAACTAAAAGTATGGCAAAAAATGTTCTTCCCGACGGTTTCGGAAATATTTTCGGATAGAATTATTCATTTAATTAATATACAAATTATGAAATACATTAAATTATCAATTATCATTTTTGCATTATTTGTATCAAATACAGTAATTGCTCAAAAAACGAATGATACGATTAAAGGCTATGTCTTTAAAGAAGATTTCCGCTTACCTGCAACAAGTGTAAAAAATCAATATCGCTCAGGTACCTGCTGGAGTTTTTCCGGTCTTTCTTTTTTAGAATCAGAAATGTTACGAAAAGGAAGAGATACCGTTGATCTGTCTGAAATGTTCGTTGTAGATCATTGTTACAAAGACAAAGCACGATTAGACGTAAGAATGCAGGGACATATTAATTTCGGCGGCGGCGGAGCTTTTCATGATGATACGTATGTGATGAAAAAATACGGATTAGTTCCTGAAAATATTTATACCGGTTTACATTACGGAACAAAAAAACATGTTCACGGTGAGTTAGACGAAGTATTGAAAGATTTTGTTGCCGGAGTTATTAAAAATAAAAACAAATCCATAACACCCGTTTGGGGAAAAGCATTCGATGCCATCATCGATACATATTTAGGAACACTCCCGGAACACTTCTCCTATAAAGGGAAAATATATACACCAAAAAGTTTTGCTAAAAATTATGTCGGATTAAATCCTGATGATTATATTGAAATAAGCTCATTTACACACCATCCTTTTTATTCAAAATTCATTTTGGAAGTTCCGGATAATTGGATGTCAAAAAAAGTTTATAATCTGCCGCTTAAAGAATTTGAACAAGTTATAGACTATTCCTTAAAAAACGGATATACAATTGCCTGGGGTGCTGATGTCAGTACTAAAGGATTTATGTATAACAAAGGTGTTGCCGTTATTCCGGAAACGGATATTGAAAATCTCAACGGATTAGAAAAAGCAAAATGGGAAAAATTAACCGAAAGAGAACGTAATACTCAAATTTATAAAGAAAGCGGACCCGTACAAGAAAAGAAAATAACACAAAAATTGCGTCAGGAAAAATTCAACAGCCAAGAAACAACTGATGACCATGGAATGCACATTATAGGCATTGCTCACGACCAAAACGGAACAAAATATTATATCGTAAAAAATTCTTGGGGCGTAAATTCAAAGTATAAAGGTTATTTTTATGCTTCAAAAGCTTTTGTTTTATTACAAACAACGGATATTATGGTAAATAAAAATGCCGTTCCGAAAGCAATTCGTAAAAAATTAGGATTATAATACTCATTTTGAAACTTAACCCGGGGTTGCCTGAAAAATTATGTTTGTCATGCTGAACTTGTTTCAGCACCTTTATAAAACGTTGAAAATAAACCTTGTAATATACAGAAACAAGTTCAGCATGACATTTTAATATATTTTTGGGCATCCTCATTTTTTTATTGAAACACATGAAAATAAAAACCGGCATAGGCTACGATGTTCACAAACTTGTAAAAGACAGAACTTTAACCGTAGGCGGAATTGAAATTCCTCACGAAAAAGGCAGTCTCGGTCATTCCGACGGCGATGTTCTCATTCATGCAATCTGCGATGCTTTACTCGGTGCCGGAAACCTACGGGATATCGGTTTTAATTTTCCTGATACTTCCGAAAAATATAAAGGAATTGACAGCAAAATTCTGTTAAAAGAAGTTGTAAAATTAATACGAGAAAAAGGATTTGAAATTTCCAACATCGACAGCACAATTGTTCTTCAAAAACCCAAAGTTAAAGAGTACATTCCTAAAATGAAAGCCGTTCTTGCCGAAACTATGCATATACCGGTTGATGATATTTCTGTTAAAGCAACAACTACCGAAAATCTCGGTTTCACCGGAAGGGAAGAAGGCATAGCTGCTTATGCAAGTGTTTTGATAATAAAATAGGGCTTACTGAAAAGCTCAGATGTGCGTCTGTTTTGGATTTTATGAGATGTAGATGTATGTAAATGCCTCAAATTGAATAAAATACGGTAGTATCCCTTTTTGTGTGTATTTTTTATTTTCTGAATATTTCTTTCTTCAAGTTATCAAAAGCATCAAAAGCAAATCGATTGGAAAATAAAATTGTTAAAACCACATTCAAAACTGCCGAAGAAAATATAGTTATTAATAACATAATTTGATATTTCACTGCAACATTAGGGTTACTGCCTCCGAGAATTTGTCCCGTCATCATTCCGGGCAGGGAAATTAAACCCATAATTGCCGTCGTCGCAATCATCGGATTAAAAGCAACTTTTAATGCATCTCGCATAAAAGGCAAAAGAGCTTCTCTTTTGTTTGCTCCGTTTGCTAAGTGCCATCGATAGTAGGTTTCCTCTTCATCAATTCGTCTGTAAAAAGCATCAATGGCAATAACAACATTTTTAATCGTATTTCCGAGCAACATTCCCGTTATCGGAATAAAATACCGAGCATTAAAAACATTATCCAATTTAATAACAAAACCTAAAAAAAAAGCATCCGTAACAGCAATACTTATTATTCCTGAAAATAAAACAGGAATAAAAAATAATCGCAAACGTAAACCGCTTCTTCGAATAATTGTGTATGATGCAATAACCGACATTAAAATAACCCAGCCGATATTTATCAGGGTATTATTCAACTTAAAAATATACTCCAAATATAAACCGACCAACAGCAGTTGAACAGTCATTCTTGCCGTTGCAATTAGTGTATCTTTTACCAATCCGGTTTTATAATACCACAACACAAATACCGGAATAAGCATTAATGCATAGCCCGAAAACAGAGCAAAATAATTTATGTCAACAACTTTTTCCATTTTAATCCTTCAATCTTGTTCAATCTCCCTCAATCTTCTTTTAACACAATTCAACAAATTTATCCGATTTTTTTATCCAATATTAATCGTGTGTTGCCGCAACCACCGTAAGATTTTTTCGGTTTAAAATATAATCGGTAATTTTCCTTTTTACTTTTTCATCTAATGCAGAAGTCGGCTCATCAATCAGTAACAAGGACTTTTTTAATAAGAAGCAGCTTGCAAGCATAATTCGCTGTTTCTGTCCGCCTGAAATTTCGTTTATTTTTTTATCAAGCAGGCTTTCGGATAATTCAAATTCTTTAAAAATTTCAGCAATTTCATTTTTCCCGGGTTTGTTTTTTTTATTTATCTCAAATTCAAAAGGTGCATAAAAAAGTTCTTCAACAGTTTTTACGGCTAATGATGTGTCTTGCGGTAACCACGCAATATTTTTTCTTATTTCGGAAATGTTCTCTGCATTAAGGCTCTTTCCGAATATGCTTACAACACCTTTATAATCAGGAACAAATCCTGCAAGTAAATTTAATAAAGTAGTTTTTCCTTTTCCGGATTTACCGGTTATCGCTACTTTTTCTCCTTTTTTTATCAAAAGTGAAAAATTACTGAAAATAATTTCGTCTTTAAAATTTATATTGAGCTTCGAAATTTCTATCATTTGAGCGTAAATCTTTGTACAAAGAAAAATAATTATTTCAGTAAAAAATAAAATTATTAATAAATACTTTGCTTGCATAATATTTTTTATGTAAATTTGCAATGCACGCATAATAAATGTGAAAATATGAATTTGAAAGATACCGTTGATTTTCATATCAAAGGAACATGGCATACATTAACAAAAATGTACAATCGCTTAGCAGCCGAGCATGGCACATCGCAAACCGTTGCTTATATTCTTGTAAATATAGATAAAGAAGGAACACCCGCCACGCAAATTGCTTGTCGACTCGGAATGGAACCGACAAGTTTAAGCCGAGTTTTAAAAAAAATGGAAGTTCAAAAATTTATCTTTAAAGAAGTTGATGAAAAAGATAAAAGAATAATGAAAATTTTTTTAACCGATTTCGGAATTAAAAAAAGAAAATTAGTAAAACAAATTTTAATTGATTTCAATAAAAAACTTCTGAACAAAACAGACAAAACAGAACTTAAAATTTTTTATAAAGTGTTAAATCAAATTAATGAATTAGCCTATAAAGAAAATCCGGCTAATCAACAACAGACTAATAAATAAATATAAACCCCTATTATTATGACAAGAAGAATTAAAAAAGTAGCAGTTCTCGGCTCCGGAGTAATGGGCTCCGGAATAGCTTGTCATTTTGCGAACATCGGTCTCGAAGTTTTGCTTATCGACATTGTACCTCGCGAATTGACTGATGCAGAAAAAGCAAAAGGGCTGACACTTGACGACAAAGCAGTACGAAATCGTATTGTAAACAGTGCTTTAAAAAACGCACTTAAATCAAAACCATCTCCCATTTATAAAAAAGAATTTGCCAAACGTATTACGACCGGTAATTTCGATGATAATCTTAAAGACATCGCAACTTGCGATTGGGTAATTGAAGTTGTAATCGAACGCCTCGATATTAAGCAACAAGTTTTTGCCAATGTCGATAAATTAAGAAAAAAAGGTGCATTGGTAACTTCAAATACTTCCGGTATCTCAATCGAAAAAATGATTGAAGGAAGAAGTGAAGATTTCCAAAAACATTTCTGCGGAACACACTTTTTTAACCCCCCGCGATATTTAAAACTCTTCGAAATCATACCTTCGTCAAAAACAGACCCCGAAGTTATTGAATTTCTCGGCTATTATGCTCGCCGTTTCTTGGGAAAAACAACCGTTCACGCGAAAGATACCCCCGCATTTATTGCAAACCGTATCGGAACATTTTCAATAATGTATCTTTTCAATAATGTGAAAAAATACGGATTGAACATTACCGAAATTGATAAACTTACGGGAACATTGATAGGACGTGCAAAATCAGCCACTTTCAGAACGGCGGATGTAGTAGGTCTTGACACTTTGGTTCACGTTGCAAACGGAATTAAAGAAAATACAAGTGATGAGGGAAATGAATATTTTGCAATTCCTGATTATGTTCAAAAAATGTTGGACAACGGCTGGCTCGGTTCCAAAACTAGAAAAGGTTTTTCGACAAAAGTTATGGTTGACGGTAAAAAAACATTCCCTACTCTCGATTTTGAGACATTGGAATATACTGTTGACCCGAAACCGAAATTTAAAGTTTTTGAAAAAACAAAAGGAATTGAAAATATAGGTGAGCGTATCGCAATTTTCATGAAAGATAAAGATAAAGTCGGTGAATTTATGCGTGATAGTTTTTATGCACTTTTTTGGTATTCTTCAAATCGTATTCCCGAAATTACCGATGCTCTTTATAAAATTGACGATGCTCTGAATGCAGGTTTCGGATGGAAACTCGGACCTTTTACGACTTGGGATGCGGTAGGTGTTGAAGAAACCGTAAAAGCAATGGAAGAAGCCGGCAGAAAACCTGCTCAATGGGTTTACGATATGCTCGAAAGCGGTGCAAAATCTTTCTATAAAGTTGAAGAAGGTAAAAAATTATATTATGATATTCCTTCAAAATCCTATAAAATAATTCCGGGCAGCGAAGGCATAATTTCTCTTGATATTTTACGAGAAACAAATGTTATTTATAAAAATGAAGAGGCATCGGTTTTTGATATCGGCGACGGAGTTCTTAATGTAGAATTCCATTCAAAAATGAATGTTATCGGTGCCGGAACTTTGCAAGCTCTTAATAAAGCAATTGACTTGGCAGAAGCCGACTATAAAGCGGTTATTGTGTCAAACGAAGCTGACCATTTTTCTGCCGGAGCAAACGTAGGAATGATTTTTATGATGGCTGTAGAACAAGAATATGATGAATTAAACTATGCCGTACAAATGTTCCAAAACACTATGATGCGACTTCGTTACTCATCAATTCCGGTAATTGCCTGTCCTCACGGAATGGCACTCGGCGGCGGTTGCGAACTGTCAATGCACTCCGATAAAGTTATTGCTCACGCAGAAACTTATATGGGACTTGTTGAATTCGGTGTCGGATTAATTCCCGGCGGCGGCGGAACAAAAGAATTTGCACTTCGCCTCGGAGACGAAATAAGAGACGGTGACATCCGCTCAAATCTGTTCCTCAACAGGTATCTTACTATCGGACAAGCAAAAGTATCAACATCAGCTTACGAAGCTTTCGATTTAGGTTATTTACGTCCGGGCATTGATGAAGTCATTGTCAGCTCAGTTGATCAAGTATCTTATGCTAAAAAAATTGCTTTGCAAATAGTTGAAAAAGGGTATTCACAACCGGCTCCGCGAAATAATGTTAAGGTTCTCGGTAAGGAAGTTCACGGACTCTGGCTTGTAGGTGCCGACAGCTTTACAAAAGGCGGCTATATGTCGGAACACGATAAATTAATTGCAGAAAAACTCGGTTATGTCATTTCAGGAGGAGATATTTCTCAGGCAATGACAGAAGTTACGGAAAAATATCTGCTGGAACTCGAACGAAAAGCTTTTATGGAACTTGCTATGCAAAAGAAAACATTAGAGCGTATGCAAAGTTTAATAACTAAAGGTAAAATACTCAGAAATTAATTTATAGTACGCTGATTATTATGATTGTTATGATGTTTTAAGATTTATGAATTCAAATTATTTACATTCTGATATAACCGGTAAAATTCTGAAAGCATTTTATAATGTTTATAATAAACTCGGTTTTGGTTTTCTTGAAAAAGTTTATGAAAAATCAATGTTAATTGAACTTCGTAAACTTGGATTAAAAGCTGAAAATCAAAAGCAAATTAAAGTTTATTACGATAATGCAGAAGTAGGAGAATATTATGCAGATATTATAGTAAATAATTGTATTATTATTGAATTAAAAGCCGCTGAAAATCTTATACCGGAACATGAGGCGCAATTAGTAAATTATCTTCGTGCAACGGAAATAGAAGTTGGACTTTTACTTAATTTTGGTAAAACACCTCAAAAAATCAGGCGAGTTTTAACAAAAGAGTATAAATAAAATCATAAGAAATCTTAATAATCATAAAAATCAGTGTCCTGTTAAATCATTAAATAAATTAAAAAAAATGGAAGCATATATAGTAGGCGGATACAGGTCAGCAATAGGCAAAGCACCTCGGGGAAAATTCAGATTTACACGCCCCGATGATATTGCCGTTGACGTAATAAAGCACCTGATGAACGATTTTCCGCAAATCGAAAAAAATAAAATAGACGATGTAGTTGTCGGAAACGCATTTCCCGAAGCCGAAAGCGGATTAAATATGGGAAGACTACTGTCTTTAATGAGCTTAGATACAGTGGAAGTTCCCGGCTCAACAATAAACAGATATTGTGCATCCGGATTGGAAACTATTGCCGTGGCAACAGCAAAAATCCGTGCCGGATTAGCAGATATTATTATCGCCGGAGGAGCAGAAACAATGTCAATGATTGCTATGGGAGGTTGGCGAAGTATTCCTAACCCAAAGGCATCAAAAAAACACCCCGACTGGTGGCACGGAATGGGCTTAACTGCCGAAGCAGTTGCAAAAGAATACAATGTTAGTCGCGAAGCACAAGACGAATTTTCGCTGAAATCTCACGACAAGGCATTAAAAGCAATTGCCGAAGGAAAATTTAAAGACCAAATAGTTCCGATTGAAGTAGAAGAAACATATTTCGATGAAGACAAAGCTAAAACAAGAAAATATGTTGTTGACACCGACGAAGGACCTCGAAAATCAAATATTGAAGGTTTAGCTCGTTTAAAACCGGTTTTCGCTCAAGGCGGAAGCGTAACCGCAGGAAATTCATCTCAAATGTCCGACGGTGCAGCTTTTGTTCTCGTAGTATCGGAAAAAATGTTGAAACAATATAATTTAACCCCTATTGCTCGTTTGGTTGATTATCAAGTTGCCGGAGTTGAACCCTACAAAATGGGTATAGGTCCTACTGCAGCAATTCCGAAAGTGTTGAAACATGCCGGAATGAAACTTAATAACATTGAACAAATTGAATTAAATGAAGCTTTTGCTTCGCAATCAATAGCTGTTATTAATGAATTGGGATTAAATCCCGATATCGTAAATGTTAACGGCGGTGCAATTGCAATGGGACACCCACTGGGATGTACCGGGGCAAAACTTTCTGTTCAACTGTTAAATGAGATGAAACTCAGAAAGCAGAAATACGGAATGGTAACAATGTGCATAGGAACCGGACAAGGCGGCGCAGGAATATTTGAATTATTATAATTTAGATATGAGTATTGAGATTGGAGAGAAATAATCAGATAAACATCTCACATCTCAATACTCTAATTTTACATCTAAAAAAGCAAGATGCATAATTTAAAAGAACTTTCAGTTTGGAATAAAGCAATGGTTTTAACAATTGAAGTTTATGAAGCAGTTTCAAATTTCCCTGTTGATGAAAGATTTGGATTAACTTCACAAATTAAGAGGTCAGCAGTTTCTGTTCCTTCAAATATTGCAGAAGGAGCAGGAAGAAATAATGTTAAAGAATTTATTCACTTTCTCGGAATATCAAACGGATCGTCTTTTGAATTGCAAACTCAAATAATACTTGCAAAGAATTTAAACCTTTTAAGTAAAGAAACTTCAAATTCAATATTAAATAAAATTGATGAAGTTCAAAAAATGACGTATGGTTTAATTAAAAATTTAAGAAATAATTAATCTGATTTGAAACAAAAGCTATCAGACTTTAAAAAGTCTCTCATATCTTAAATCTCAAATCTCAAATCTCAAAAAAATGGAAAATAAAAAAACAATAAAAGGAGGAGAATTCTTAATAACAGAAACCTCATACGAAGACATCTTCATACCCGAAGAATTTAACGAAGAGCAAGACATGATGGCTCAAACAACATCTGATTTTGTTGAAACACAGGTTCTTCCGAAAATTGATGATTTGGATAATCATGACAGAGAATTATTAACAAAACTCGTAAAAGATGCCGGAGAACTCGGATTGCTCGGAGTTTCCGTTCCGGAAGAATACGAAGGTTTCGGGCAAAATACCGTAACTTCAATGCGCGTTGTGGAAGAAATCGGAAAGTCTTTCTGCTATTCAGTTGCTTTTTCGGCACATACCGGAATCGGAACTTTACCCATTTTGTATTACGGAACCGAAGAACAAAAGAAAAAATATCTTCCTAAACTTGCTTCCGGCGAATGGATAGGAGCTTATGCTCTAACTGAACCCGATGCAGGCTCTGACCCTAATGCCGGTAAATCAAAAGCCGTATTAAGTGATGACGGTAAATATTATCTTTTGAACGGTGTAAAAATGTGGATTACAAACGGCGGGATTGCTGATTTGCAAATTGTTTATGCAAAAATTGAAGATGATAAAAATCTGAGTGCGTTTATCGTAGAAAGAGCTTGGGACGGAATTACAATAGGTGCAGAAGAAGAAAAAATGGGAATTAAAGGATCTTATACCGTTCAGATTTATTATAATGACGTAAAAGTTCCTGTTGAAAATCTTCTCGGTGACAGAAACGGAGGATTTAAAATTGCCTTAAATATTTTAAATCTCGGAAGATTAAAACTCGGTGTTGCCACAATAGGTGCAGCTAAAGGAATAATTACCTATGCTGTGCAATATGCAACGGAAAGAAAACAGTTTAAAACACCTATTGCTCAGTTTGGTGCAATTAAATACAAATTAGCAGAAATGGCAATCAGAACATTTGCCGGTGAATCTCTCGGATACCGCATCAGTCAGAATATTGATGATGCCATTGACGGATACATTGCCGAAGGAATGGATAAAGGAAAAGCCGCACTTGAAGGTTTACGCCAATTTGCTATTGAAGCATCTATTGCAAAAGTACTCGGTTCTGAAATTTTGGACTATGTTGTTGACGAAGGCGTTCAAATATACGGCGGTATGGGATACTCTGCAGAAACACCTGTCGAAAGAGCTTACCGCGATTCGCGTATTAACAGAATTTTTGAAGGAACCAACGAAATTAACCGTATGGTTATGGTCGGAGAACTTCTTAAACGAGCTTTTAAAGGCGAATTAGAAATTTTAGCTCCTGCAAAAGCCGTAGCTGAAGAATTAATGGGAATACCCGATTTCGGAGATACCACACAAGATTATTTTGAATTAAAAAAGAAAGCAATTAAAAATTTCAAAAAAGCAATTTTGATGGTTGCCGGTGCTGCCGCTCAAAAATTTCAGGATAAATTACAAAACGAACAAGAAATTTTATTTGCAGCAGCTGATATGCTTATGCTGACTTATTCTTCTGAATCTTTTATGTTAAGAGTTGAAAAACTTGAGCATATGAAAGGTGCCGATAAGGTTGAATTACAAAAACTTATGCTTGATGTATATATTTATGATGCAGCAAATGCAATTAAAAAATTCGGTGACGATGCCTTAAATTCATTTGCCGAAGGAAACGAAAAAATGGGTATGCTCACTGGGATGAAACGTTTTACAAAAGTTGACGGGGTTAATGTCATAAATGCAAGACGAAAAATTGCCGACAAATTGATTGAAGAAAATAAATATCCGTTTTAATTTAACTTTTTATTTATCTTTAAGGGTAATAAACTGTCAAAATTTTTATACCGTGCCGTGCTGTAGTGCGGCACAATTTTATATTAAAATATTTAGGGCTTGCTGAAAAGCTCACAGGTGCATTAGATTTCAAGCTTCTCGTTTGAAGTCGTATATAAATACTGCGAAATAAGAGAAATTTGAAAGATGGTGTGCCTGTGGGCAGCTAAAATATTTTACACAAGTGCATGGAAATAGGATGAAATGAATTAAAAACCTTGCACTTGCATATGTAAATAACCTTATAAGTAACTGAAACACAAATATATTAGTATTTTTCAGCAAGCCCTATTTAATTATTTATTTTAGATTACCTCTTTTTTGCCGGTTCAAAAATTTATCTTTGCAGGCAGTTTCAATTTTAATTTCAATATAATGAAAAATATAAGCATTCCCGAATTAGTTAACATCCTGAAAAAAAACAATATAAACCGTTTTTATCTTATTTTTAATCCCGAAACAAAAAAAGTTGAACCTTCTCATAAAGAACTTCAATTTCTTGCCGATTTCATTAATTCGGACACACGAGATTTTGAAGAACACGAAGGAATGTTTTTTCAACTTACCGAAAAATATGATGTTTTACAAGGTGCTTTTGTTCACCGAACAAAAAGAGGGCAAGCTGCCGGAGGCGTTCGTTTTTGGCAATATGACAATCTTGAAGATTATTTGCGTGACGGTATGCGACTCGCAAAAGGTATGACACATAAAAACGCACTTGCCGGACTTTGGTGGGGAGGCGGAAAAGGTGTTATGGTACATAACCCTAAATATGACAAACAAAATAAAGAATACCGTAAATATGTTTACACCGAATACGGAAAATTTCTGACAAAGTTAAACGGTTGCTACGTTACTGCCGAAGATGTGGGTACAAGCGTTGAAGATATGGCAAATATCTATAAAACAACACGTTTTACGACTTGCATTCCCGAAAGCATTGGCGGCAGCGGAAATCCGTCCGAACCGACTTCGAGAGGTGTGTTAGCTGCGATGGAAGCAGCCTTAGCATTTAAAGGCGAGACTTTGAATGGAAAAATCGTGGCAGTTCAAGGTATGGGACATGTTGCCGAACCTCTAATCGGTCATTTATTCAATAAAAATGTAGGAAAAGTAATAGCTGCAGACATAAATTCGGATGTAGTAAATTCCGTAAAGAAAAAATTTGCCGGTAAAAACTTAAAAGCCGGAGTTACGAAAAAAACTGATAACTCAATATTGTTTGAAGAATGTGATATTTTGGCTCCTTGTGCAACCGGTGCAATCTTAAATATAAATACAATTCCGAAAATAAAAGCGAAAATTATTTGCGGTGCCGCAAACAACCAACTCGAAGACCACGACCGAGACGACAAAGCTCTTGCTGACAGAGGAATTATTTATGTGCCTGATTTTTTAAATAACAGAATGGGAATTGTAAATTGTGCCAATGAGCAATACGGGTATGTTAATAATGATGATTTTATTGAACGTCATTTGCAAAGAAAATGGAATCACGGGGTTTATCAAACTACTTTGTCGGTTTTAAAAGAAGCAACAGAAACCGGACAACCGACTTCTAAAGTTGCTATAATACAAGCAACAAAATTGTCAATGCAGGAACATCCTGTTTTCGGACACAGGAGTTTAAAAATTATTCAATCTTTAGTAAATGATGACAGATTTATATCTTGAAACTTACAAAATTCAAGATGAATAAGAAAGTTAAATTATAAAATGACAAAAAGAATAAGTATAAAAACTGAAGAAACAGTTAATTCTTCGACACATTTAATCGGATTAGTGCTAAGCATTGCTGCTACTGCATTGATGATTGTTAAAGCATCGTATTACGGTTCGACAATTTCAATTGTAAGTGCTGCAATATTCGGTGCAAGCTTAATAGTATTGTATTCAGCATCAACACTTTACCATTCCACAAGCAATATACGCTTAAAATATAAACTGAATAAATTCGATCATTCGGCAATTTATGTTTTAATTGCGGGAACTTATACACCGTTTTCAATCGTATTGCTGCAAGGCGGTTGGGGTTGGAGTATTTTTGGCGTTCAATGGGGTTTGGCAATAATAGGGACTTTTTATAAAATATTCTGGTATAAGCCGAAATACAGAGCAATTTCTGCTTTTGCATATATTGCAATGGGTCTAATGATTGTGATTGCTGCAAAGCCATTGGCTGAAGTAATTTCGGTAAAATGTTTTACGTGGCTGGCAATTGGCGGAGCTTCTTACCTTATCGGTGTTTTCTTTTATTTGAATAAAAAAATACCTCTGGGGCACGGAATATTTCATCTTTTTATTATAGGCGGCAGTTTTGCTCATTTTTGGGCAATTTATAATTATGTATTACCGAATTTAACATTATAAATATATGAACAGTGCAGAGAAATTTCGAGAAACAGTAAGAAATAAATTTAAGTTTAAATTATTTATGCTGAAAGAATTACCGTCGGCTTTTTTTTCGGGGATTAATGTTACGGAAATTACGGAAGAGAAAGCCGTAGTCAGAATTCCGTTTAAATATCTTACAAAAAACCCGTTTAAATCAATGTATTTTGCATCACAGGCAATGGCAGCCGAATTATCAACGGGTATTTTGGCTTTATCGCAAATTTCGGGTCGTAAACCGCCGGTTTCAATGCTGGTTTTTGATATGAAAGCTCATTTTTCAAAGAAAGCCAGAACTGCCGTAAATTTTGTTTGTGAAAACGGCAAAGAAATAAAAGCTGCCGTTGAAGAAACTATAAAAACCGGTGAAGGTATTATTGTGGAAGCAAAATCACTCGGTTATGATAAAGAAGGTGATATCGTTTCGGAATTTACTTTTGTATGGACATTTAAAGTGAAACAAAAAAGGCAATCGTAATGATTGCCGTATGTGATAAATTATGCAATAAATTAGGGTCTGCTGAAAAACACTAAAATATCTAATATTCAATTAGTTATCAAAACATTTATATGTACATGTGCAAGGTTTTTAGTTGACTATACACTATTTTCTTGCATTTGTGTAAAACAATTTTAGCTGCTCACAGACACATCATTTTTCAAATTTCTCTTATTTCATAGTATTCATATACGACTTCAAACGAGAAATTTGAAATCTAATGCACCTGTGAACTTTTCAGCAGACCCTAAATTACCATTTTTTAAGATTGAATTTTATCCCCCAAATGGTGATATCATCTCTTTGTTTTTCAAGACCTTGATGCTCATCTAATTTATTCAAAAAAAGTCTTTTTTGTTCTTTCAGTCCTAAATCTTTTGCTTCTTTTAAAGTTTCAATAAATTTAGGCGTTCCGAAACGTTTTCTGTCAGCATTATTTTGATCGATAATTCCGTCAGTTGATAACCACATAATATCATTTTCAAACAAATAAAAATCCTTATTTGTAAATTCAATATTGCCTCTTTTTTGTTTTGTTCCGCCAATTGAACGCCTTTCAGAAGAAAGAATTGTTATGTCATCACTTTTATGAGAATAATAATATAAATCTGATTTTGCACCGGAATATGTTATGTGATATGAAGTATCTTCTTTTTCTATAACACAAACAGCCATATCCATACCGTCGTTATTATCTGTTGTTTCCTGCCTTAAAGCTGTTTTAACTTTTTTATCTAAAATTGTAAGAATATCTTTAGGACCGGTAACATTTTGTTCCGATACAATTTCACTTAATAATCGACTTCCGATCATTGACATGAATGCCCCCGGAACTCCGTGACCCGTACAATCTACCGTTGCAATAAATATTTTATCGGGTTTTCCGTCCTTGCCTGCTTTTTCATAAAACCAATAAAAATCACCGGATACAACATCTCTCGGTTTAAAAATAAGAAATGATTCAAAATATTTTTCTAAATCTTCGGCAAGCGGCAAAATTGCCTGTTGAATTGTTTTTGCATAGTTAATACTGGAAGTAATTTGTTCGTTTTGAATTTCAATTTGATCTTTTTGTTTGCGAATTTCAATCTCAGACTTTTTCTCAGTTGTGATATCTGTATCAATAGAAATTAACTGTCTAACTTCATTATTTTCATCCAATATCGGTGTAATTGTTGTCTGTACCCAAATTTCATTTCCGTTTCTTGTTTTACTTAAATTTTGATAGGAACCGGTTTGTTTTGTTTCAATAATATGGTTTAGTATGTTTTGTACCTCCGGGTTGCTGCTGGCACCTACAATATTATCGTCAATTTCATTTCTCAAAAGCTGTAAAGTATATCCGTACAGTCTCGTGAAGCCGGCATTTATCCATTGGAAATTTCCTTTTATATCCATAATTGTTACGGCATTATCAGTTTCCGAGGCAACAATTGATAATTTTTCAAGTTCGGTATTAACAGACTCAAGTAATTTTGCTTGATTTTGAATTTCATCTTTCTGACTGTTAATAGCTACATATTGTTCACTTAATTGCTTGTTAATTTTTTGCTTGTTGATATAACTGCTCACAATAATAACCCCAAGAAACAAGAATATAACAAGTGCTGCAATTGCAAAATAGATTATGTTTTTTTGTGTCGCAACGGTTTTTTGAGATTTACCTAACTTTTCTTGGTTTTTTCTTAATTTTTCTTCTTGATCTTTCAGATTTTTACTTTTAGAAAGGATTTCAATATTTAACTTTTTAGCAAACTCCTTTTGTTTAGCAATATTTTTTTCCTGTATTTTTAAAAATGCCTGATTTTTTGTTAAATCTTTTCTTTGTTGAAGAACTTCGGCACTCATAGAATCTAATCGTGCATTTTGGTCCTGCAATTCGCCTTCTTTTGCCGAAATTAGGTTTTCTTTACTTGCAATACTGTCCCTTTGAGCTTTAATACGTGCTTCTTGTTCTGATAACAGCTTTTCTTTATCGGCAATTTCTTTTTTCTTTTCCTCAAGAGCTTTTTTTTCGGCTAACAACTTACGATTTGTTTCGGCATAAATTCTTTGAATAACTTCTCGACTTCCTCCGATTTTAAGCAATTGACGAGAAATAGTAATATTATTTTCACCGGCTAAACGGTCATTAATGTCAAATGGCTTAGAATCTCCTATTTTTCTAAAGTTAATAATGCTGTAGTCAGGTTGTTTTGACCGATCGGAAATAATTAAAACATTTTTCCCTTTAAATTTTTGATATACAAGTCCCAAATACGCATTCTCATTTCTTGAAACATATACAATGTGGTTTGCCTGAATATCTTTATAATTTAAATACCGTATAACTTCAACGGGTTTTCCTTTAATTTTTTTTGTTTTCGCTTGTTTTTGAAGTTCGGAAAACATAGCTTTTGAAGAAAAAACTCCAATTGTGTAGGATGTAATATTAGCTTCATCCTGCCATGTAATACCGTATGAAATATTAAAAATCCATTCGGCTCGTTGAGCTTCATCTGAAATTTTCTGAGCATTACTTTGTCTGATAATAAGAGAAAACAAAAATAACAATATAAAAAACGGTAAATATTTTTTTTGAGCTTTCATTAATATTAAATTTTAAAAAACGAAAATATTATTTTTTAGTTTTATCGGAATCTTCGTACTTTTTCAATAACTTTTCAAGTGTTTTGATAACTTGTTTCAACGAATCTGTTTCTTTGTCTTTTTCTTTTAATTCTTGTAAAGTAATTTGAAGATTGCCGTTTGTTTCAGAATAAATTTTTTGAAGAACTTCCCGATTGCTGCCGATTTTTAACAGTTGTTTTGAGATTTTAATATGATTAATAACAGCAAGTTTGTCATTTATTAAGAACGGTTTTGTTTCTCCGATTTTATCAAAATTAAGAATGCTGAATTGGGGTTGATGAGAACGATCCGAAATTATCAAAACATTTTTTCCTTTTAATTTTTGATATACAAATCCCAAATACGCATTCTCATTTTTTGAAACATAAACTATGTTATTTGCCTTAATATCATTATAATTTAAATAACGTATAATTTTAACGGATTTTCCTTTAATTTTTTTTGTTTTTGCCGATTCTTTTAATTCAATGTACATTTTTTCTGAAGAAAAAACACCAATAGTAAAAGTATCAATATTTTGCTCATTTTCCCACGTAACACCATCTGCAATATTAAAAATCCATTCTGCACGAATAGTTTCCTTTGATTTTAATTGAGCAGAACTTTGCTTAAATCCGAAAGAAAAAACTAACAAAAAAAGAAAAAATGTAAATTGTTTACTGTAAAACATCACTATCAATTTAATTTATCAGTTTATTGTTATAAATACTTAATCTACAAAAATAATACAATTTTGAATATAAAATACGTTTTTTTTAAGATTTTCTTACTTTTATGCTTTAGTTTTTACGTACAAACAGTAAATAATGCGACATTTTTTACATCAAATAATACAAAGAGATATTAATTTATTTCTGCTTTTCAACCAATATCACAATCATTTTTTTGATATTGTAATGAGTTTTATAAGCGGGAAATATTCTTGGATACCGCTTTATGCTTTTATTTTATTTTTAATTTTCCGAAAATTCAAACTTAAAAAAGGATTACTTATATTATTAAGTATAATTATGTTAATCATTTTAACCGACCAAACGTCCGTTTTCCTTTTTAAATTCACATTTCTCAGATTTCGCCCCTGCTATAATCCGAATATTGCAAGTCTTGTACATACCGTAAAACTTCCCGGCGGAAGATACGGTTTTATTTCATCACATGCTGCGAATGCTTTTGCTTTTGCTTTTTTTACAACTTTAATATTCAAAAATAAGCTTTACACAATTTTAATATTTTTTTGGGCAATTACAGTTGCATACAGCAGAATCTATTTAGGTGTTCATTATCCTTCAGATGTTTTTGTCGGTGCTGTATGGGGAATATTTTCTGCATATTTGATTTTTATTTTATTAAAAAACAAAATTTTCAAAGAACAATAAATCTTATTTTTTTTTATAATAATATTTTACAGGCTCATTTTTATATTTACTTGTATCTAACGGAATAGTATGCCTGCTTCTTTTCAGGTGCAAACCGCATTCGGGACAAATTAAATCTATATCTGATAAATATTTTCCGCATGCGGGACATCTGTTTTTATCATTTAACCATTGTTCCTGCTCTGTTGTCAATATTTCTTTTTCTGAAGAAATGAGTTTGTATTTTTTTAATATTTTAAGAATAGAAGAGTTTACAAAACTGTTAATAATCAATATATTAAATATATAAAAAATAACAGAAAACAAGGATGAAAACCAAAAAAAGAAACTTAAAGAAGTATATGAAAATAATGCCGAAAAAATGATAACTGCAAGAATAATTTTAATTAAATATTCTAAGTGAACGGAATAAGAAATTTCTGAATTTGTTACTTCAATATTTATTTGAAAAGGAATTTTTAAAAACGGAGAAGAGGTCTTTAATAAGCCGGATTCTTTGTTCTCGGAATATCCGGACAGTTTCCCTGAAGTTAATTCCTTAATAATAATGTTTCGCAATTTTTTTGACGATAATTCATTCTTTGAGAATGTAATTGTATCGGAATATGTGTAAGGAAAGCTCAATTTATTTTACAATGTTTCTTCAAAAATTATAATCTCCGAAACAGCCTGTTCACAGTCATCCAAAAAGTTATTTATCCGTTTTTCAAGTGTTTCATAATTTTCGGAATTTCGAATATCTGTTTCTATTTTTTTTAAATCATCAGCCTGCTTCATCATTCCGAGAATTGAGATACTTGATTTTGCTTTATGTGTAAGTTTCGCTAATTCTTTATAATTTTTATCAATTAACAATTGAGGCATATTTTCTTTATACACTTTAATTTCAACTTTAAATAAAGAAATTATTTTTTTTATAAAGTCTGTATTTTTTGAAACTCCGTCTAAATACTCAGTATTAATAAATTCAAAATTATTTGTTGTTTTCATAATTTAAAGTTATAAGAAAACGTTTAAATATAAAAAAAGATTATTTTTGTTTTTTAATTGTAAATAAACAAATTTACAAAATTTAAAATCATTATGAAAAAAATATTACTCATTTTGCTCAGTTTAAATTTCGGACTTTTGAGTTATGGCCAAAACAACAGCATTACGGCTTCCGGTCAGGAGGCTGAACTTCAATATAATAAAGGAGTAAAAAGTTACTTACAGCAAGATTTTGTAACAGCAATAGCCTCTTTAGACAAAGCCATAGAATTAAAACCTAATTTCGCAAAAGCATATTTTAATCGCGGTGTAATTAAAAATGAATTAAATGACTATGAAAGTGCAATCGCCGATTTGTCCGTTGCTGCACAATTAGACAAAAATATGCCTAAGATATATTTTGCCAGAGGCTTTTCTCGTATAAATATAAAGGATTTTGACGGTGCCGTTAAAGATTTTACACAAGCATTAATGAACGGGTATAAAAACCCGAATGCTTATTATTACAGAGGTGTTGCTTATTTAAAATTAAAGAAATATGATAAAGCAATAAATGATTTCAACAAAGCTGTTGCAGTTAACTCAAATTATGCATATGCCTATCACGACAGAGGAAGTGCCAAAAGATTAAAAGGAAACTTGGAAGGTGCTGCCGAAGATTACAGAAAAGCAGCTCAAGTTGACTCCCAATTATATTTTGCATATAATAATTTAGGAGCCGTTTTAAATGAACTTAAAAAATATGACGATGCCATTAAAGCATATACTAAAGCATTAAGTATAAATCCCGAATATTATCAATCATATAACGGGAGAGGTTTAGCAAAATATGCCGAGGGTCTTCAAAATTATAATTCAGATAAAAAAACTGATGCTGAGAAAAATTTTGAAGATGCAGTAAGCGATTTTGAAAAAGCTGTTAATTTTAATAACACTTATGCCGAAGCATATAATAATCTCGGAGTTGCAAAAATAAAACTCAAAGATTATATCGGAGCAGACAAAGCATTTACAGAAGCAATAAAGATAAATGAAAAATTTTCGGAGGCATATGCTAACAGAGGAACTGCAAGAGAAAATCTTCGTAAATTTACGGCAGCTTGTAATGATTGGAATAAAGCTGTTGAATTAGGTCTGAAAAATTCTGAAAAATTTATAAACGCTTGCAATTAGTTAAATCAAAGAAAGTCTATGAAACTTAAAATAATAATATTACCATTAATTTTTGCCGGACTGTTTGCAAATATTTCAAATGCACAAAAATTTGTAAAAGTTAAAAAATCTGAGTATAAAATTGAAGATGAGGGATTTAAGGAGGCATGGAAACATGTTAAGAATGGAAATCGGTTATTCAAAATGAACAAAAAAGGTGCTTTTGCAGAAGCTCTTAATGATTATTTAACTGCATTAAATTATAATGAAGATAATGCAGCATTAAATTATTTAACGGGCATTTGTTATTTAAAAACGGCAGAACCGCGCAAAGCTCTAAAATATTTAGACAATGCATACTTCAACTATTCCGGTGTTACCGAAGATATTCAATATTGGCTCGGCAAAGCATATCAATATAATTACAAGTTTAAGGATGCAACAGAGAATTATGAGGATTACAGAGAATCTCTTTCTTCCAAAAAATATAAAAAACTTCAATATAAAATTAATAAACGAATTGAAGAATGTGAAAGCGGTGAAAAATTAATGCAAAACCCCGTTCGCTGTTTTATTGACAACTTAGGAAGCGGAGTAAATACAAAAGCTCCGGAATACAGTCCCGTTTTCTTTTTTAAAGATTCTGTTTTATATTTTACATCCAGAAGAGAAAATACTACAGGCGGTAAAAAAAACCCGCATACACGACTTTATTATGAAGATGTTTATATGTCGCATTTTTCAAACGGTAAATGGCAAAATGCCGAACAATTAGAATATCCTGTTAACACAAAACACAATGATGCTGTTACCGATATCTCTCCGGAAGGCAGAGAATTATGTATTTACCGAGGTTATAAAGGTGCCGGGGATTTATATAACAGCCAATATAAAGGTGATTACTGGACAAAACCTCGAAAAATGAAACGTATTGATAAAAAAAATTACAGAGAAAGTTCGGTTTCCGTAACAAAAGATTCTATGATTCTTTATTTTATCAGTAACAGAAAAGGCGGGCAAGGCAGACAAGATATTTGGGTAAGTTACAAAACACAAGACGGACGGAAATGGCAAACACCTCAAAATTTAGGACCCGTAGTTAATACAAAATACGATGAAGAAACAGTTGAGATTTCTTCTGACGGTAAAGACTTGTATTTCAGCTCAAAAGGTCATAATTCAATGGGTGGATATGATGTTTTTAAAACTCACAGAAATGATGACGGAACTTGGACGGAACCTGTTAATATCGGCTACCCGATAAATACACCCGGAGACGATGTCTTTTTTATGCTAACCCCTAACGAACATTTCGGATATTATGCTTCTGACAGAGAAGGCGGATACGGAGATAAAGACATTTATCAAATCGTTTTTCTGGGTCCGGAAAAACCGCTTCTTATTTCAAAAGAAAACCCCAATGATTTAATTGCATATTTTGCTGAACCGGTTAAAGAAACAGATATTGAGAAACCTGTAAATATCAAAGTTATCCAATTATCAACAGTAAGCGGAATTGTTACGGATGCATTATCCGGCGAACCCGTAAAAGCAACACTTGAACTTGTTGATAACGCAACCGGAGAAGTTGTAAAAGTTGTACAATCATATGCTTCCACGGGAGCATATACCGTTCCGCTGCCTCCGGGTAAAGACTATGCGCTTACGGCAGGTGCTCCGGATTATTTTTTCCATTCCGAAAATTTTATAATTGCAGATACTTCCACTCATGAAGTTATTCGTAAAGACATACAGTTGCAACCTATGGGTGTAGGAGCAAAAATTGTTTTGAATAATGTTTTCTTCGATACCGGAAAATCAACACTAAGACCCGAATCATTTCCTGAATTAATCAGATTAGCTACATTATTAATAAAATATAAAAATATAAGAGTTGAAATTTCCGGACATACCGACAGCCAAGGTTCTGCTGCATTTAACCAAAAATTATCGCAAAGAAGAGCCCAATCAGTAGTTGATTACCTGTTGACAAGGGGTGTTAATCTGGCTCAGATTGTTGCCGTAGGATACGGTGAAACTCAACCGAGAGCAGATAATGCCACAAGAGACGGACGTCAGTTAAACAGGCGTGTAGAAGCAAAAATTCTTGAAAAATAATTTTTTAAATTAAGGCGGTTTTTTAATCGCCTTTTTTTAGTATGTCGGGCATGGTAGTAATCTTGCAGGGTGTAAGTCCTTGTATATGCCGAGTTGAAAGGAAATATTAGCGA
>JAJRUH010000182.1 GCA_024277895.1 Bacteroidota bacterium
CTGAGCAGCAAAAATTTGGTAGTTTTATCAAAATAAGTGCAAGGGTTTCAAGATATTTCATTCAAAAATCTTGCACTTTATCACAAAAATATAAGTATAAAGTGTTGAATTACAATATATTTAGCGTTTTTCAGTAAGCTCTATTGTAAAATTGCATATAAACCAATAGTTTATCTTCGTTAGAGATATTTTGTTTTTCCTATTAAACCGGTGACTGAATCTATTTGAAAATTTCTTTTTCAATAAAATACGAAAAATATGAACATTCACCGAATTATTTGTATAAATTAAAGATTATTAATATTTTCCGGTTTTAAAACTAAAATAAAAACAATCCGCAGTAATAGTATAAATATTCATTCACCTGTGATTATTTCAGCAAGCAGGGCAACCGATATTCCGGCATATTATTCCGATTGGTTTGTAAATCGGCTTAAAGAGGGTTTTGTAATTCGCAAAAATCCGTTTAACCAAAAACCGTATAAAATAAGTTTCGATAATATGCGGGTTATTGTTTTCTGGACAAAAAATCCGGTGCCTTTGTTGCCGAAACTTGATTGGTTCGACCGGCATTTTCCGAATTATTATTTTCAATATACCTTAAATGATTATCCCCGGAATATCGAACCCCGCGTTCTCGAATTTCAAAAACGTATCGAAACATTTATCCGGCTTTCCGAACGCATCGGAAAAGAAAAAGTAATTTGGCGTTTTGACCCTCTGTTGCTTACCGATAAAATCAACCTTGAACAACTTTTAATGAAAATTGAAAATATTGCAAATCAACTTCAAGGCTATACGGATAAATTGGTTTTTAGTTTTGCGGATATTGAAAATTACCGGAAAGTTCGAAATAATTTAAAACGTACAGCCATTAATTACAAAAATTTTACAAGAGAAGAAATGTTGTCGGCGGCAAAAGGCATTGCCGAAATTCTGAGAAACAAGAAAATAAAAGCCGCAACTTGTGCCGAAGCAATTGATTTGTCTTCATTCGGAATTTTGCATAACAAATGTATTGACGACGAATTAATGATAAAACTTTTTCCGTACGACAAAAAATTAATGAACTTTTTAGGCGTTAAGAAAAATGAAAAAGATATTTTTGTGAGAGAATTTGATGCCGGAAAGTTAAAAGACAAAGGACAACGTAAAGAGTGCGGATGCGTAAAAAGCAAAGATATAGGCAGTTATAATACTTGTCCGTCAATGTGTTCGTATTGTTATGCCGTTTCAAACGAAAAAATTGTTTTAAAAAATTACGATAAAATCAACAAAAATATATAGCAAATAAAATTGTTTCTTTTATGCCTTTATGCTTCTTTGTTTCTGATTTACACGGATCTGTAAGTCGATATAAAAAATTATTCAATAAAATTAAAAAAGAAAAACCGGATGCCGTATTTTTCGGCGGTGATTTATTGCCTTCCGGTTTATATGCTTTTTCGTCATCAAAAAATGTTCCCGAAGATTTTATAAAAGAGATTATAAAAGACGGATTTATTGAACTTAAGAAAAAGTTAAAAAATGATTATCCCGAAGTATTCATAATTTTAGGTAATGACGATTCCAAATTTGATGAAAATGCTTTTATTGCAGGTGAAAAAGAAGGTTTCTGGAAATATATTCATAACAAAAAAGTGATTTTCGGAGATTATTCAATTTACGGATATTCTTATGTGCCGCCTACACCGTTTTTGATGAAAGACTGGGAAAAATATGATGTTTCTCGATATGTTGACCCGGGATGTGTTCCGCCGGAAGAAGGCAGTCATTCTTTTCCCGTTAAGAAAGATGATATTTTATATTCAACAATACAAAAAGATTTAGAAGAATTAACCGGAAATGATAATTTATCGAAAGCAATTATGTTGTTTCATTCTCCTCCGTATAAAACCAATTTAGATCGTGCCGCATTAGACGGAAAAATGGTAGATTATGCGCCTCCGGATGTGCATGTGGGGAGTATTGCGATACAACGATTTATACAAAAAAAGCAACCGCTTATTACTTTACACGGGCATGTTCATGAATCTGCAAGTATTACGGGTTTTTGGAAAGATAAAATAAAAAATACCGTATTATTTTCGGCAGCTCATAACGGAAAAGAATTGGCTTTGGTGAAATTTGACCCGTTAAATCCGGAGAAAGCTACAAGAGAGTTAATTTAATTCGGTTCCGATTTTTAATTCACGAGCTGCATCCGTAACGGCATTTATTTTAATTGCAAAACTTGTGCGATTTTTAATGTCTTCGTCAGTAACTATGTGAACATCAAGAAGTCCGTCTGATTTGTATCCTGTTTTTAAGAAATTTGTATAATCTAAACTTGCGCTCCAACCGTCTAACCAAGATTTTAAATTTTGTAATTGTTTACCGGTTCCCGTAAAATGTATTAATAAGTCAATATCGCTTCCCGGACCTGCAGTAGCATTTTTTGTACTTCCGAATACAAAAAAACGTTTAACACCGAATTTTTCAGGATCTAATTTAGCGGCAATTTGTTCTGCTGCTCTCAATCTCCACTTCCAATGTGTGTCCGGGTCGGGTTTATAAAATATTTTTTTTGAAGTTTTATTTTCAGGAATTTCATCGTCAGATTCGGCTGCTTCGTTACATATAATCGCCATTGCTTTTGATTCTTTTTCATTCATATATATATTTAACATACAACCCTCTGTATTATCTGACAGGTCAATTACTTTTATTACATCCGATAAAGAAGAGTAATCGGGCAACAGAATCGGGAAAATATTTTGTGAGAAATTAAACATTTCTTCATTAAAAATTATTCCGTAATCGTCTGGATATAGCGGAAGATACAAAATATTTGCTTCTACCAAATCTTGAAAAAAATGAGTCCCGAAAGATACTTCCGGAACGTAATCTTTTTGTTTCTTAGCAATCTCTATCAGCATTGCCGTATTGTTTATTTCCGAATATGTAACATTAACACCTAACTTTATATCGCCTCGGCTTCCCCATCTGCCGGGTCCCATTAAAATAAACTGTCTTTTCGGAAGAATTTTATTTAATTTTCCTACAGCTTTTCCTACTGCTTGCAAATCAGAATGTTCGGATAATTGATTATATTTTTGCGGATCGACATATACAATATGCGAGATATTCGACAGGGTTCCGTCGGAAATATGCTTTTCAGCCGTAAATAAGATTTTTTCTTTCGGAATATCGTAAGGAATTTTAGACGGTTGTCTTATCTTTCCGAAACTTTGTTTTCTGCACTGAAGCAAAAATAAGTTCTCTCCGTCGTGTGCAAATTCAATGTCAACAGGATAATTAAATTCTTTCTCAAGTACGGATATAGTTGAATTTATTTGTTTAATGAAATCGGTATTATTTATTAAACTGTTGAAGGTAACCGTAAAATTACTGTTTTTGAAATCGGTGCCTATTTTTCTTATTCCTTGCAAATAATTTCCTGAAATTAATGAAACAATATGATTAATAATCGGATATTCGTTTCCTAATTCTTTTATTAAATCTGAAAACTTTATCGTTTTAAAACATCGTTCTTCTAAATCTATTAAATCAATATTTTTCGGAGAATATCTGATTATTTCATCGGTTGAAACATTAACTCTGATATTTGGTTTTCCGGGAGCAATAATAACGGGGTAATCTTCGCTTAAACGATCTACTGCACCTGTTCCCAAACCCGGAACAAATCTTAACAAACCGTCTTCTTGTTTTATTCTTTCCGACCATCTGTAATTATTTTGAGAAAATGCAACACCTGCAAAAGCCGGGAAGAAATATTTTCCGACTTTTTTTCCTACTACTTCCTGAATCATTACGGCCATTTCTTCATTATAATCAGATAATCCTCTTTCAAGACGATATTCGACAGGGTCGGGGCCGAAAGTTGAAGCATATACTTCCGAAACAGCATTTGTAAGTTCTTCCAGTCTTTCTTCTTTTGTTCCTTGATTTGAAATAAAAAGACTTTTGTATTTCCCTGCAAAAACGGAATCAGGTCTGTCTTCCAATAAACTGGAACTTCTTACTACCAACGGAATTTCTCCGAAATCGTCCAGCATATTTGATAAACCTTTTAAGATTTTAGGAGTAAAGGAAGCATTTTTAAAAACATGTGTTACATAGGGGTATTCTTTTCTTACAGATTCTATCTCTTTATATTTTTGTTCTGAAATATCTTCTAAATGATTATATTTTATAAAACAAAGAATTCCGTCTGAAGTGATATATCCTGTTTTAGGCACTTTTATTTTTTTCGTATATTCATCACTGAAATATGATTTTTGAAGAATATTTTTTGATAAAAACAAACCCGAACTTTTACCTCCGTATTTTCCGTGGCTGTTTACAGGGTATATTGTTGAACTTATAAGTTCGTAAAAGTCTTCAATGTCAATGAAATTTTTTGCAATATTTACAAAATCCGGAGAATCGCTTAATAATCTTCTTATTAATGTAACTTTTAAGTTTAAATATCGTATTGGGCTTAATTCAAGACCTTGATTTTCAAGATGATGAAACCTTTCGATTACGGAACTGATTTCTTCAAAAGAAGAGCCCATATTACCCAGAATATTAACTAAGAAACCGGATTGATCTTCTTTAATCCATTTGCTGATATTATCAAAAATTTCTTTTTCGCTGAGATATTTATTTGAAATTTCAATTATTTTTTTTGTAATATTTAATGAATCAGATTCACTTTTTGCTTTTGCCGGTGAGTTTATATCTTTATATGAAATTGTTTCC
>JAJRUH010000183.1 GCA_024277895.1 Bacteroidota bacterium
GGCGATTTGAGGGGGTAAATTACATATTTTCCGTCAAAGCAGAGAAGGCAGTTTTATCTGCTTTCCTGTTTTGAAAAAATATATAATTATTTCTCAAATATTATCGCCATAAAAAGTTGCATTTATTACTTGAATTTAGGAAACAATAAAATTTGAATTGATGATAAATACGAATTTGTTTTACAATTTAGTTTATATTTGGATATTAATCGGGATAATTATTTTTCCGATTATGTTTTTTGTATAAATTCCTTACGGAAGGCATACGAATAAAAGTTGGGGAGCCACAATTAACAATAAACTCGGTTGGATTATAACGGAACTTCCTGCTTTGGCGGTTTTTATGTTTTTCTTTTCGGCAGGAAGCAAAAGTCAATCTTTTGTTGTGTGGTTATTTTTCGGTTTTTGGTTGTTCCGTTATACTAATCGAAGCATTATTTATCCCTTGTGAACAAAAAACGGCAGAAAACAAATTTCTTTTTTGGTTGTTTTGCCGGCAATTTTTTTAATTCTGTAAACGGATTTTTTAACGGACATTATTTAGCCGAAATCAAACCGAATTATGACCTTTCTTGGTTGTATGATATTCGGTTTATTACAGGCAGTTTAATGTTTATTTCAGGAATGATACTTAACCGAATTGCCGACAGAGATTTATAAAGTTAAGAAAAACAGGAGAAATAGGTTGCAATATTTCCAAAACTCGCATGTTTAAATATATTTCATGTCCGAATCATTCCGGAGAAATGCTTGAACGGACAGGATTTGCCGTTCTTACTTGGAGTTTGCCTGCAACGGCATTTGCAATTTGGACAATTTCAAATGTTCTGCCTCGGTCGTTGGCACATCAAAGATGGTATCACAGTCATTTTAAGGACTACCCCCAAACCGGAAAAGTTGTTATTCCGTTTGTATTATGATTTCAATTTGCATAAATATTATAATGAGTTAAATCTGATATTGAACTCACGTCCTCGGGGAAATGCCGAATTTAAATATATTTATGCCTCCCGATTATCAGGGTTTACCTTTAATAATCGAAAAACTGACTCGCCTGTTTAATTTCCGGTTTGCTTCATTCGTGTTAGGTACAACCGGTTCGGCATCTAAACCTGCATTTGTCGAAACTCTTTCCGGAGGAACCCCTTGTCGGAGTAAATAATATTCTACAGATTCCGCTCGGTCAATTGAAAAACGTAAATTAACCTTTTCCGTTCCCAAATTACATGTATAGCCGGTTATTAATACTTTAATATTTTTATTTTTAATAATAAGTTTGGCAACAGAATCTAAATAATTTCTTGCTTCCTGTGTCAGCATTGCAGAATTCAGTTTGAAATGAACTCCTGTTTGCAAAATTTTCAATTCTCGGTCTGATAAATGTCTTAAAGCATGTTGTCTTGCAGAATCTATTTTTGCCTGTGCAATTGAATCTAAACGGACTTTCCTTAATGAATCAATTCTTGCATTATTTAATGAATCAATTTCAGCTTGATTCATCAATGCTTGTTTTATTGAATCTTGATTTGCAACGGCTTTTATTGAATCTTGTTTTCTGATTTCTTCTCTGTGTACAGAATCTGTTAATTCCATAATATTATTGTAAAAACCGTAATTATTTGAAGTAACATATTCTTCATAAGTTTTACCGTTAATTTTTCCTTTTAGTCTCGGATTATTGAGTTTGTTAAGTGCAACAGTATCTCTTTTATTTAAGCGTTTTTTGAAGAAACCGTATGTAAGAATTATTTCATGTGATGCACCGCCGATGTATGATAACACACCTGAATTTGTTTCGTAAGCATAACCGATACCTATTTTTTTTAAATTTACACCTGCAGCAACGACAATGCTGCCGTTTAGTTTATAAGTCGGCTGAACCCAAAAAACGTTTTCATAATTAACAAGAAAATTTATATGTGCATCAAAATTTTTTGAGGAATTATATACCGTTAAAACAGAAGGACGGAATTGCCAAATACGATTTTTTGAAAATAAATCATAGGATAAAAAGGAAAAATAATTTGTTGTTAATAAATTTGATGACCGATATATTGACGGGATTCCGATATCGAAATTAATATGCTTAAATCGATAATTAAATGAAGCACCCGCAAAGAAAATTATTTTCTTCGAATAATCGGGAAATAAGGTCGGGTCGTCGGGATCTGCAACAATTGCATTATCAACATTCAAATTCCGCTGCATAACGCCTCCGTTTATTCCCAACGCTAATACCTGATTATCTGTTATATGTGTTCTGAAAGAATAATCCAAGCGTCCCGATACGGTTTCAAATAATCCGGCTCTTTGCGTTTTAATTAATCCGCCGATATTCATTTTTGAAGTGATAGGAGAATGTAATCCGACTGTTGCGGTTTGCAATGCATCTTTAATACCTGTCAAAAGATTTCTGTAATCGGCAAATGCGGCAAATTGTTCTTTATCTCCGGTATGAGCCGGGGCATAATAAAACATGTTTTGAGTGTAAAAATTATGTATGTTATAAATCTGTGCTTCAGACTGTATAAAAATTAATGTACTTATTATTATGAATACTATCTTTTTTATCATCTTTTATTAATATACTAAATCACTGTCAAAAATCGTTCAAAAAACGTAAAGTTGTAAGTTTTATTAAAATAACGGAATTATAAATTCATTATCTGACCAAAGTTATGGTTCCTTTAAATTCGGCAGTCGGAGATTTTAATAAATAATAATAAACACCGGGAGGTAATTCTCTGCCTCTGCTTGTTCCGTCCCAGCCGTTTTTGTAATCTGCCGAGTGAAACAATAATTTTCCGCTGCTGTTGAAAATAAATGCTTCGTAAATATCATTTTCCAAGCCTTTTACCAACCAACGGTCATTATGTCCGTCTCCGTTCGGGGAAATAAAATTAGCAGCAACTAAGTTCCTTATTACTTCCGACAATTTAATTGTAATTGTTATCGGAGTACATAATGTCGGAGTTCCGGCATCACAAACATCTACCAAATAATTGAATTCAGGATGAATTGAATATTCTAATAAATCGGAATTGCGTACGGTAATGGTACCGTCAAGTGCTAACGAAAAAGCATCGGAATAACTTACTCCGTTTTCTAAAGGATAAAAAGACAGAGTTTGATCGGCATTTGAATCACTTGCCTTAATTTTTCCGACAACAGTACCGTTGGGGCTGTGTTCCGGAATGGTAAAAGTTTGATCTTGTGCAACAGGTGCTACATTATCCGTAACATTAACAGTCATTGTATAAAAATTTGTACTGTAATTCAGTCCGTCGCTCACAAAAAAAGTAAATGTAGTATAAGGACTTCCGAAATCATCAGTAATCGGTGCAAATTTTAACAGTTTATTCGAAATTTGGTGTATATTGATTTGATCTCCTGCCTGAATTTCTTCACCGTTATCAACCGTAAAGTTTTCATTAGAATCTAAAAATAAAACACCCGATGAAGGTATGTCATTAATCATAATTTTTGCAAACTCATCACCGTCAATATCCGAATAATTAAAATCTTCCGGATTAAATATGTATGCAGTATTCATTGCTGTAGTAATTTCATTATCTGAAGCAGCGGGAAGGTTGTTAGTTCCGGAAAAAACTCCGAATAAGCCTTCAGAAGAAACGGAATTTAAAGACAAGGAATTTAAACTTCCTGCATTTGAATTAGTCACTCCTAAATTAGTCCACTCTGTTCCGTTATAATTAGATATGTATGAATTTGCCAAATCAAAGGCTCCGTTTTGTGCTGCCGGATTCCAAGCTAAAGTTAAATCAAATTGTGAAGCAGAAGTTGAAATAATTTTCCATCGTAAATTTACGTTCCGTTTTGTTAACGGAATTCCGAAATTTCCGTTTGAATAGATACTGTCATGAACGCTTACTTGATAATTATCTGCAGCAGAAGTATTAATTGTAACAGGAGCATAGAAATTTTCGGTTCCTACAGGCAGCGTTACGTTATTACCCGTTGCTATTGATTTATTCAGAACGCCGTTATCTCCCGTAATTATATAATTTATTGATGTTGCAGTTGTAATTGCAGCTGTTGCAGGCATTGTCAGCATATCAGTAATACGTAATTTTCCTCCGTTAATAGTTAAACCGTTACTAATAGTTAAAACTGAATTAACAGTAATAATTTCATCATTCGCTCTGTCAATTGTAAGATGTCTGAGATCAGCATATGTAGGGTCAAACTCTATGTTCATTTCATCGCCGCTGCCTGCTCCGATTATATTTAATGAAGATGAACTGTTACCGGCAAGAACACCTGAGGTAAATGAATAGTTTCCGTTTAATGTTAATGTATAACCGTTAAGATTAAATATCCCGTCGTTTAACACCAAGTTCTTAATTTTTATATTTCTGTTTAAATTAACTGTGTGCGGATTATCTGTTATAACAGTTCCGATAGTGTCTATTGCCACATTTAACAACCCTGTACTTTGCACACTGCTTCCGTAGTAATCAATTGTAAAAGTGCTGAGATCGGCAAAAGATATACTCCCGGTTATACTGCTTTCAAAACCACCGGAATTTGCAGTTTTAACAACAGAATTGTCTTCGAAATCAATAAACCCGCTAAAATTGTGAATATCTCCGGCATCAAGAGTACCCTCAACAGATGCGTCTGATGAATTAACAGTAATTGCTGCGTTACCGCTTAAAGCAAAAGTGCTGCCTGCATCCGTAATCATATTCTGGAAGTTAAACAAGATTGAACTTGAAGCAGATTCAAAAGTAACATTTGAATTATTTATAATTTTAATACCGTACAGATTAACAGATGTAGCCGGTATATTTGTAATTGTAACACTTACATTATCAAAGATAATTGTATCTGTTATAGAAGGAACATCGGCAGACCAATTACTGCCGTCATTAAAAGAAGTACCGTCTCCGGAACCTATCCAATGATTAAGATTTTGAGCAAATCCTGAAAAAGAAACAAATAAAAATACTAACAGAAAAGTGAGTTTTAAAGTTTTCATAGCTTAATTTATTTAAAACGAAATTAAGTTTATTCCGCAATATATATATACGTCAAATTGACAAAAAGGTTTGTTAAACAGACAAGTTTTTTTGATAAAAAGTTGCATGTTTATTCGTATGTTGATATATATACGCTCTTGAAGTACAAAACATAATAACTTATGTTTGTATAATCAGGAAACTTAAAATTAGGTAAGTTTCAAATATATTAACCGGAATTAAATACTTTTTTATGCTTTCTGTACCGTAAATCTTATATCGAACTCAAATTAATAGGTTTTAGTCATTGATTCCGGAACGGCAAAAATATAATCTGCTAAGTTTTTATTATCTTCTTCCAACTCATTAATATTTTTTTGCTCAACAGTGGAAACTGTCAATATTTTTAAATTCGGTTTCAGTTTTTTCAAATACCACACAATCCCTTCGTGATTATCTGAATGATAAGAGCCGTTATAATGAATGAATAATTTTCCTTTCTCCATATTTTTATTTATGAAATATGCCATTGTTGCATCTTTAATTGCTTGTGCCTTAGGAAAATACAGATTTGTGTCGCCCATTTGCTTACCCATTTCTATCATATCGGTATAACATTTTACTTTTAAATCGTATTCCGGCGGCAACGGTGCAATATATTTTTTTGCTTCATCAGACAATTTGTTTAAACCGTCAAAGCCCTCTTTAAAAACAATATTTGCGTACCTTCTCGGAATATTGGTTGCAATAAATTTTATACTGCTGTCTTTAGCAAAAGTCATCAAAGGTTTATAATCTGTTTTATAATTAGGCCATAAACGTGCATCGGCTTCAAACTTTTTTGCCGCAAAATAACCTTTCAGATATTCGTTTATAATAAGCTGATTATCAGCCTCAAACATTTCCGCACCCAAAATTAAGCCCCCTTTATGTATCTTAAACAAATCCTTTGTAATCTCATATTCAGCCCAATGACTTATCGGATTATTATGCGATTCTCCAATAAAAACAACATCTGCTCTATTTAAAGCTTTTATCATTTTTTCGTATTTTACTTTTTTCCCGTTTTTATCAAAAAGCATATAAGCAGGTTTGTCTGATGTAAAACTCATCATTATCATTGCGATTACTGCAAAAGTTAAAATTTTAATTTTCATCTGTACATTTTTACGTTTAATATTATTTACATTCCGAAAGCATTTTATCGGCATTTTCTTTAATTTTACTTTCAATCATACCCTGAAAAATTCGTGCTGCAAACGGAAGTTTACTGTTAATTACAACTTTATTTTCATTAACAATAATTTCTCCGTTTATTTTCATTCCTCTTATTTTAAATGAAAAATATATTTCATTTCCTTTTGTTTCTTGTTTTAAGTCGGAAAATTCATCTTTATATTGTTCGGCAAGTTCAGAAAAGATTTTTTCGGCACAAATAATACCTTTTTCCTTATCTAAATTATGATTTATTTCTATTGTCATTTATTATAAATTTTTAATTTGCTCAAAATTAAATAAAATATTCATTAATAAGTTTTCTTTTTATTGAAATCGAAAAATTATTCGTATTAAAATCTGCTTTTATGCCGACCGGAAAAATTACCTGATTTTTAATATGCCCGAAAGAAAATCCGTAAACCGAAGGAATATTCATCGGTTTTATTCTGTCAATAATAACTTCTTTTAAAGAAAATGAATTTGCTTCGTCTTCTTTTTCCGGCTCGCATCCTCTGAACTGCCCCAAAATAATTCCTTTCACATTATTAAATTTTCCGACGGAAATCAATTGGGTAAGCATTCTGTCAATTTTATAAGGTGCCTCTCCTATGTCTTCCAAAAAAATAATTTTATCTTGCCAAGATACATCGTAAGGCGTGCCTAACACACTGACTACCAAAGCCAAGTTCCCTCCGACAAGTTTTCCGGATACAAATCCTTCGTTTATAACAAATGCTGTTTCCTTGTGTTTTTCAAAAAGTTCAATAACTACATTCTCGGAATTTCCGAAAAAGAGATTCTTAAAATTCAAAGACGTATATTCCGTAAAATTTCCGGCTCCTACAACTCCGTGAAAACCGGTTATTCCTGTTTTTTTATATATTGCATTTATCAAAGCCGTTATATCACTATACCCGATTAAAGGTTTCGGATTTTGTTTTATCAAACTGAAATCAACATTATCAAGCAATCTTGTCGTTCCGTATCCTCCTCTTACACATACAATTGCTTTAATATTATTATTTTTATACATCGAATGAAATTCTTTCAGGCGACTTTCGTCATTACCGGCTAAATAGCCGCTCTTTTCAAGAACACTGTCATTATAAAAAACATTTAATCCGAATGCCTCGATATTTTTAACGGCAATACTTAATTTTTTTTCATCAATAAATCCCGCAGGTGTAATTAACCCTACCGTATCACCGGGTTTCAATAAAGGTTTTATAATATTTTCAGCCATTTTTTTGAAATTTAATGCAAGTTAGAAAAATTTACATAAAAAACAATACAATGCCCGAAACAGCAACCAAAGCACCGATTACTTCAGTGAAATTAACTTTTTCTTTAAAGAAAACCATACTTGCAGGAATCAGCAGAATAGGTTGAATTGCCATAATCGTAGAAGCAACACCTGTATTTGTATATTTTATTGCCAATAAGGAAAAAGAAATTCCGAGGAACGAGCCCAAAATTGCCCCGAGACTTAATAAACTCATTGTTCTGATGTTTCCTGTCGGTTTTAATACGGTTTTCCAATTTTTAGAAAAAGAAATTATTATTCCCAAACCGAACAAACCTGCAATAATTCTTATTTGAACAGCAGCAAACGGATTGTAGTCCCCCATTCCCAACTTGCTCAACACCAGCCCGGAGCCTTGCCCAAATGCTCCTATTACCTCCATTAAAATTCCGATTAAAGGATATTTGAATTTCTGACCTTTTTTTTCAATATCAGTCACATTTTTATCTTGTCTTTGAAGTATTACAATTGCAATTCCGAATAATGTAACAATCATACCTATTAACTGAAACGAGCTTAAAGTTTCACCTAATATAATCCAACCCAAAATTGCAGCTGTCGGCGGTGCAAGTGTCATAATTAACATCGAAATACGAGCCCCTATCATTACTAATGCTTTAAACAAAAACAAATCTCCTATTGCAAAACCGACAATTCCCGAAAGTAACAGCCAAAGCCACGAATGCAAATCGGCGTCAAGCGGTAATAAAAATCCTCTTGAGAAAAGAGTGAAAATACTTAAGAAAATAAAACCCAAAAGCAGCCTTAAAAAATTTACGGTTGTTGCACCGTTTTTTTTGCCCAAAGATTCGAACAGCATTGCTCCGAAAACCCATAATAAGGCAGCAAACAACGCATACATTTCTCCTCGGTGTGTTTCAAAAATCATTATTTTTTAATTTCTGCTTTAACGATTACATTGAATATGAAGAATGCAAAATTACTTATAATTTAGCTGTAAGAAGAAATTAATGATTTACTTTAATACGTATGTATTCGTTATTTGTATGTTGAAAAAAGAATAATTAAAAATTTACTGACTATTTTCTGATAACCTTGAATTCAACACGGCGATTATTTTGTCTGCCTGCTTCGGTATCGTTTGTATCAACGGGTTCGTCCCAAGAGGCACCTCTTGATGTAAGTCTGCCGGGATCTATACCTTTTGAAATTAAATAATCAACAACCGCTTGAGCTCTGTTTTTTGAAAGACTGACATTATAAGAATGAGTCCCTTTGTTGTCGGTATGTCCCGATATTTCTATTTCCATATTCGGATTATTATCCAAAAGAGTTTTTAGTCGATTAAGTTCGGAGAAAGATTCCGATCTTAATATTGCTTTATCAAAGTCAAAGAAAATATTTCGCAAAATAACTTTTCCGTCTTTTTTCAAAGGATACAGTTTAATATTTTTTATAATTTCCTGATATTTTTTTGATTTAGGAATATCAAAATTCTCAGAATAAAATAAATAACCGTTTTTCTTTACTTCCATTCCGTAGTTCTTCCCGGAAGGCAAAGAAACAAGGTATTTTCCGCTTATACTGTTCGAAGTTGTTTTTAAAACACTTTTATCTTCTTCGTTGTCGTAGATTTTAATATCTGCTTCTAATTTTGAACCTGAAATGCCATCAAATATCGTTCCTTTTATAACCGTCAATTCAGCTTGAATGTCAGTTACTACATTATTTTTAAATTTAATCTCTTTCGGAAAGTCAATTTTATAAATATCCATAAACCCTTTTCCGTCTTTTTTAACGGAAGAATAATATCCTTCATTTCCGTTTGCAGCCATTACAAAATACAAATCGTCATCGGGAGAATTAACCGGAAAGCCGAGATTTTGCGGTTCTGACCAGGTTCCGTCATCTTGTTTTACAGTTCTGAATATATCATACCCGCCCATAGAGTCGTGCCCTTTTGAACTAAAATACAATGTTTTTCCGTCAGGATGCATAAATACACCGTCTTCATCATATTTTGTATTAATTACATCACTCAGTTTTTTTGCTTCTCCCCACTTATCTCCTGTTTTTTTGCTTACATATATATCTCCGTTACTTGTTTCGGGATCTAATGTTTTCCCTCTGATAAAATAGAGTTCTTTTCCGTCAAAAGATATACAGGCAGAATTCTCTGTCTCATCAGTATTTATTGACGATGAAAGCGGTACAGGTTTTGTCCATCGATTTCCTTTAAGTTCGGAAACATAAATATCTGAATTTCTGTAAAGAAACAATTTTTGTCCGTCAGGCGAAAGACCTACTGTTGCATCATGGGAGTTTGTATTTAAAGGAGCCCCGATATTTTTCGGCTTAGTCCAATTTCCGTTTTTATTGTATGAGATATAGATATCTTCAAATAACATTCCGTCTTCTTCGGAAATTAAACCGCCCGTACTGCCTTTTCGCCTGCTTGTAAAAATCATCATTGATTTATCAGCAGAAATTAAAGGTGCATAGTCCGGATATTCGGAGTTCAGAACATCCAATCGAATAATCATTGCATCAATAGGTTTCGCTGCAAATATTTCACCGTTTTTACATTCTTCTATCCTTTTTTCAACTTTTTCGGAAGGTAAATTATATTTTTCTAAAATATCTAAGAATCTGAAATATTCGTTCAAAGCATTTGCAAAATCTGCATTATACTGATACGCACGACCCAATTGCCAATGTATTAATGCTGAAACATAAGGGTCTTCGGAATAAGCCTTATCTAAATAATATAAAGCTTTTTTCTTTTGAACCGATTCTAAATATGCAACTCCTGTTTTATAATTTAATTCAGGATTATTCGAATTATATTTGTAAGCTTTTAAATAAAACGGTATAGCTTTAAGGTAGCTGCCTCTCTTGTTTTTTCTATACAAAGCATCACCTCGTTTAATATTAAGTTTTGCTTCGCTGTATCCTTCATTTTTAACTTTAAATTCAATTAAATCAACATCAATTTTTTCATTTTGCGAAAAACTGAAAACAGATAAAAAGCATAAAATAATTGCAAAAAGATTTTTTTTCATATCTTTTTAATTTAAAATTACCTGAGATAACCATTATATAACCGGCATAAAAAACACATCAGAGACGATTTTTTTTATTTTATACGTCTTAAATCTTAAAATGTTTCTTTTTTACTTACTGATTTTTCGGGTATGCAACAAAAATTATGCAGATTCCTTTTTTACTTTTTTATAGATCAAAGATTTTCCGGCTGTAAGAATAAATATTCCGAAAACACTTATTAATCCTCCGGCTAATTGATAAGTTGTGGGTATCATACTGAAAAACAACCAAGAACTTAATAAAACAAACAATGCTTTTGAACTTCCGATAACCGAACTTTTTGATGCTTCTATATATTTTAATGCCGAATATCCTGCAATTGCAGCAAGAAAAGGTCCTAAAAAAGACCCTGCGGATACCAAAAGAAATGCTTTTACGGGAATTATAAATGAATTATGTGTAATCAATAAAAAAATCAATGAAGTAATAAATAAAAAAATCGATCTGTTAATACTTAAAACCGAAGGTGAAATATTTTTTATATTATGCTTAGACAGAATCGTTGAAACAGAAAAACTTAGACCTGAGAAGATAATTAATAATAATGCTTTATAAAAATTGCTTCTTATTTCCAATCCCGGATTATATGCAATAATAAAAGAACCCGTTATTGCCAAAACAACCCCGATAATCTCTATAAAATTAAAATGTTCATTCAGCAGACTGATTCCGAGAATAGTAACAAACACAGGTGTTATATTTGAAAAAAAAGAAACCAATGCAGGGTTTGACATTGTTTTTAAAGCAAAAAAGAATGAAGATGTTCCCAAAACTTCTAAAATACCTATTCCGGAAATAAGAAATCCGTATTTTTTTATTACCGGCTTTAATAAAGATAATTTTAAGTTTTTTCTGTTAAATATAAAATTGTAAGTTATTCCGAAACCGAACCAATAAACACCAAACTGACTTATATGTATTAAATTCAGCGAAGCTTTGCTGAAAATATACACATTTGCCATTGCCAAAACGGAAACAGAAATAAGGAGATATCCTTTTGCAGTATTATTTAATTTTAATTTCAGCATCTTAAATTCAAGATGCAAATATATTAATACCTACATCTTTTCAACTATTAAAATACTGACTTATATATGTATATTTTCGTATTTCGTATGCCGCTTTATGCAATTCCGGAAAAACCCATAAAAGCAAGAGCCAACAAACCGGCAGTAATAAATGCAATGGGAACGCCTTTCATTCCTTTGGGAACATCAGCCAAATCAAGATGTTCTCGCAATCCGGCAAAAATAACCAATGCTAAAGCAAAACCCATTGCAGAAGAAGCAGCAAATAAGGTACTTTTAATTAAGCCGAATCCGTCTGTTCCGACAGCTAAAATAGCAATTCCCAAAACAGCACAATTCGTTGTTATTAAAGGTAAATAAATTCCGAGTGCCTGATAAAGCGAAGGACTTACTTTTTTTAAAATGATTTCCACAAGTTGAACCAATGCAGCAATAACAAGTATAAAAGTTATTGTTTGCATATATTCAATATGAAACGATACCAAAATATATTTTTGAAGAAGATAAGTAACAATGGTAGCAATTGTCATAACAAATACGACAGCTCCGCCCATTCCTGCAGCTGTTCCCACTTGTTTAGAAACACCGAAAAAAGGACATAATCCTAAAAAACGTGATAAAATAACATTGTTTACAAAAATTGCTGATATGATTAATAATATATATTCCATTTTTTTGATTTTTAACAGTTAATTTATGCTTTCTTAGTTAAACGATTTATAAGAGCTATTAAATATCCCAAAACAATAAATGCTCCCGGTGCCAAAACAAAAACCAAAGCACCGTCTCCTTTGTATATTGTAATATTGAAAATTGACCCGCTTCCGAGAATTTCCCTTACAGAACCCAATATTGTTAATGCCATTGCAAATCCTAAACCCATTCCCAAGCCGTCAAGTATTGAATCAAATACATTATTTTTAGATGCAAAAGCTTCGGCACGACCGAGAATAATACAATTTACTACAATTAAAGGAATAAATATACCCAAAACATCATATAATTCAGGTACATATGCCTGCATCAACAATTCAACAATTGTAACAAATGAAGCAATAATAACAATAAACGAAGGGATTCTGACTTGATCGGGAATTTGTCTTTTTACTAAAGAAACAACAGCATTTGACATTACCAGGACAAATGTTGTTGCCAATCCCATTCCTAATCCGTTAATTGCAGAAGTTGTTGTACCGAGTGTCGGGCACAATCCGAGCAACATTACAAAAACTGCATTTTCTGCAAAAAATCCTTTGGTAAATATTTTAAACTTACTCATAGTATAAAAGTATTATATAATTTTTTATCTTAATGTTATTTACAACTAACAATTCGCAAGAATTACTTTTTAATTTTTTTAAACGCATTATAAGCACGTTCCGCTGCATCACAAAAAGCTCTGGAACTGATAGTTGCTGCCGTTATTGCATCAACGGTTCCGTTATCTTTGGTAACTTCTATAATAATACCGTCATGGTCTTTATCCGGAATATCCGGAACATCCATATTATCAAATTGATTACTGAATGTTGATTTATTCCTCTGCATTTTATCTCCGAGTCCGGGTGTTTCATGTTGTTCCAAAACAGCTGTTTTATGAATATGACCGTCAGGATCAAAACCTATCATTAAGGTAATCAGTCCGCCGAATCCTTTTTTAGAAAATGTTTTAATTGCATAACCGACGATTTTTCCGTCTTTTTTAGCAGGATAACATTCAACACTGTCTCCGCCTTCAACAGGGATTTTAAACATTTCTTCAATCGGATTATTATCAAAATCATTGACGACATTTTTAATTGCTTTTTTCTTTTTTTCAAGTTTTGATTTTGCAATCGGTTCTTTGGTTGCTTTATATACAAATGCTAATGCGGTTGCTGCAATTGCCGATACAATGAAAAGTACGACAACCATATTGACAAATGTGGACTCTCTTTGTTTAGCCATTTTATCTGTATTAAAATTGTTTTATTTTTTAATTTTTTCGCCGAATCTTTTCGGTTTCATATACATATTGATTAAAGGTACAAAGGCATTCATAATTAAAATTGCAAATGAAACACCTTCCGGGAAAGCACCCCAAACACGAATAATAATTGTTAATAAACCTATACAGATACCATATAGTATCATGCCTCTTTTGCTCATAGGCGATGTTACATAATCCGTTGCCATAAATACGGCACCCAACATTAATCCTCCGCTCAGTAAATGGAAACCAGGACCGGCAAATTTCACGGGATTGGCCAGCCATAAAATTGTAGTAAAAACAGCAACTGTTCCTAAAATAGAAATCGGGATATGCCAAGTAATAATTTTTTTCATTAACAGATAAACTAAACCGATTAATATAGCAGCAGCCCCTACTTCACCCATAGATCCTCCTGTGTTACCTATAGACATTTGAAGATAGTCAGGAACTTGACTTACTAATTTCACGGCAGATTCGCCGTTTCGGATACCCTCTGCCAAAACACCGAGAGGAGTTGCTCCGGTAGTAACATCAGTATAAGCAAGAAAATGATCGGTTAAAGGACTTGGTTTCGGCCAAGTTGTCATTTGAACAGGCCAGGAAATTAAAAGAAAGACACGACCTGCCAATGCCGGGTTAAAAATATTATTACCGAGACCGCCGAAGGAAAATTTCGCAATTCCGATGGCAACAAAAGCTCCGATTATTATCAACCATACCGGAAGATTACTCGGCAGATTTAATGCTAAAAGTAAACCTGTAAGTGCTGCTGAACCGTCTGAAATAGTTGAAGGCTTTTTCAGCACATATTTTGTCAGTAAAAATTCAAACAATACAGATGAAAGTACGGATGTAATAATTACAACAACAGCACCCATGCCGAAAAACCAAACTGCAATCAAAACAGTCGGTATTAATGCAATTAATACACCATACATCAATTTTTTAACGGAATTTGTTCCGAGTTGATGCGGTGACGGTGAAACAATTAATTTAGACATAAGATCTTATAGCTTTTTATTAGATTGTAACTTTTTATTTTTTTAATATTTTTTTAAAAATAATCAGTAACAGATTATTAATTTGGATTTTATTTCATACTTCTTGCCCGACGCAATGCCCCGACGGCACTTTTGCCTAATCGAATATAATCAAGCAAAGGTCTGTCGGAAGGACATATATAACTGCACGAACCGCATTCGATACAGTCCGTAACATCCTCTTTTTCAATACGTTCATATAGTGTTTTCTCTGCTAATGTCATCAATAAAAAAGGTTCTAATCCCATCGGACAAACACCGACACATTTTGCACAACGAATACATGGTTTAATCTCTTTTCGTTTTGAATCTGTTTTCGGCAAAACTAAAATTCCGGAAGTGCCTTTTGTAACTGTGGATTCTGTTGAATTAAGAGCTTTTCCCATCATAGGTCCTCCGCTGATTACTTTTCCGGTATCTTCGGGTAATCCTCCTGCAAATTCTATCAAATCTTTTACGGGTGTACCTATTCTTACTAATAAATTTTTAGGATCAGCAAGCGATTTTCCGGTAACGGTTACGATTCTTTCAAAAAGCGGTTTATTCTTTTGCACAGCTTCATAAACTGCAAATACAGTTCCTACATTATGAACAACGGCACCTACAAATATAGGCAATTCACCGGAAGGCACTTCTCTGCCTGTTACAGCTTTGATCAATTGCTTTTCTCCTCCTTGCGGGTATTTAATTTTTAAAGCAACAACTGAAATGCCTGTATAGTTTTTTGAAATACTTGTTAAATATGAAATTACATCCGGTTTATTGTTTTCAATTCCTATAACAGCCTTATTTACACCCAAAGCTTTCATCAGAATTTCAGTTCCGATTAAAATTTCTTCTCCTTTTTCAAGCATTAAACGATGGTCTGCCGTAAGATAAGGTTCACATTCCACCCCGTTAATAATCAGCACTTCGGCTTTCATTCCTTTCGGCGGAAGTAATTTTACGTGTGTAGGAAATGTTGCACCTCCCAAACCCACAATTCCGGCATCTTGTATTTTTTTTAGTATTTCGTTTTTTCCAAAATTACATTCTTTTTTTAAACTTTCGCCTCTTTCAATGTCTTCATCCCATTCATCTCCCTCAACATTAATAACAACAGCCGTTCTTTTATAACCGCTTGCATCTGCGATATTATCAATTCTCAAAACCGTTCCTGAAACGGATGAATGTATGTTTGCGGATACAAAACCCCCGCTTTCGGCAATGATTTGTCCTGTTTTTATTTCATCTTTTTTATTTACAATAACTTTTGCCGGTGCACCGATATGTTGTGCAATAGGTATAATAACTTGCTTAGGTATCGGTAAAACCTCAATCTGCTTATCAGTCGTTAATTTATTTTCCGGCGGATGGACACCGCCCTTCGGGAATGTTTTTAACATTTTATATTGCGTTAAATTCTGTTATCTTTATTAGTTTATTTTTCTTCTTTTTTTGTATTTCCCTTTGCTGCTTTTACCAAATCAACTTCTTTTTCAGCAATTTCATTTTTTTCGACAAGTTTTATTTTCCTTGCCGGAAAGTTAACTTCCCAAATTGCATCAGTCGGACAAACGCTTACACATTTTCGACAAAGAACACATTTTACGGGATCGATATATGATAAGAAGTTTTCAATAGTTATAGCATCATATTTACATTCTTTAAAACATAAACTGCAACCTGTACAAGCAACGGAACAAGCTTTTTTTGCGGGTCCGCCTTTATCCTGATTAATGCAAGATACAAAAATACGTCGGCTTTTTTTACCCGCCGGTCGCAATTCAATGATATCTTTCGGACAGGCATCAACACAAGCTCCGCATGCCGTACATTTATCTTCCAAAACAACGGGCAGTTCAGTATCGGGGTCCATATACATCGCATCAAAATTACAGGCATCAACACATTCTCCTAATCCGATACATCCGTACTGACAGGCAGTATTTCCGGAATATAAATTTGCTGCAATTGTACAATTTGCGGCACCGTCGTATTCGGTTGTTTTTTTTCTGAATTGGGGTGCACCGTTACATTTTATTACGGCAACTTGTTTGTCTTTTTCCTGAACTTCTCTGCCGAGAATTTTTGCAACTTTCGTCATAGTTTCATTTCCGCCTACGGGACAAAATAAATCATCCAAATTATCTGCTTTTACGCAAGCTTCCGCAAAATTACGGCAACCCGGAAATCCGCAGCCGCCGCAGTTTGCCGCCGGTAAATCACGCTCTACTTCATCAATACGCGGATCCTCAAAAACTTTAAATTTTTGCGATGACCAGTAAAGAATAACGGCAGATGCCAAGCCAACGGAACTTACCGTAATTATTGTTGCTGTAATAATTTCGTTCATATCTTAAAATATTATAATCAAATATTAACACCTGAAAGCGGGGGTTTTATATTTAATTTTTTAATTGAAAATGAAAACGTTTTTCTTATTTTATCTTTTTTAAAATGTAAAATTAAATAATAGGGGATTAATGCAGCTAATGCGGTTAACCCGGCAATTCCTTCATTTCCGGTTATTGATATTGTTAGAATAAGAATCGTAAAAACAATAATAAACGGCAATAAATATCCGAGAAAAAGAGCTCGATAACCAAGTGTTTGTTTATAAAATACGGTTATTAATTCTCCTTGCTTGTATAATTCCGGATTATTGACGCTTACATCAATAATTTTTTCTTCGACATCGGAAACAGAACAACTTGTTTTTAATTGGCAGGATACACAAGCAGATTTTGCAATAATACTGACTTTCAAATTATTACTATATATTTCTTTAATAATTCCCTCGTGTTCTATTTGTTGAATTTCTTTCATACTGTTAAAAAAAACAAATTTAAAAAAACAAAAGAAACAAGAATATGACAAATATACATAATCTCTAATTTAGAATAGTTCTAAATAATAAAGAAAACGTGTTTTGTTATTTTTTCAGCACAGATACCGGGGAAAGTTCTTTATTCAAATCTTTCTGAAGAACGGAATCTTTAGGCAGAAAAGCACTAACAATTACAAAAGCAGCAAACAAAACTATCAGAATACCGGTTATTCTGTTTATCCACAACAAATTACGAAGTCTGATTCGTTTCTTGAAAATTGTAACGATTCCGATTAAGCTGAGCCACCAAAGCAAAGATCCGCTGAATACGGTAATAATCATTATTACTATAGGAAAGTTACTTTCATTTTTGCTTATCATATTAAATGCGGCAAAGAAAGCACCAAAAGCTAATATAGTAATCGGATTAGAAACCGTAATTAAAAAGCTGGTAATATAATCTTTATAAAAATTATTCCCTTTTATTCTTAATTTTCTGATTTGCTTTGCCGGATTTGAAAGAGAAATTCTTACACCGACCAGAATTAAAAATGTACCTCCGATAATTCGAATATAGGTTTGGTATTCAATTAAAAAATCGGAAATATAAGTAATACTGAAACCGGCAATTATTGCATAAATAATATCGGCTGAAGCAGCCCCTACTCCTGATACTAAACCCGACTTAAATCCCTTATTCAATGTTCGTTGAATACATAAAACACCGATAGGACCTAAAGGTGCCGAAACAGAAATTCCGATTAACAAACCTTTTATAATAAATAATAAATCCAAGAAATTAATTTAAAAGTGAATTGCAAAAAAAACAAAAAAACCGGGTATTAAAAATTAAATCTTTCTAAAATAGTTTCATCTTCCAATTCTTTTGATAATGCTTTAAGTGTGTTTAATGGTACATCAAAAATATCCAAAATCATTAATCCGTCCACACAATTATTAAATTTAGGGTCAACATTGAAACCGAGAAGTTTGGCGTTAAGTTGAATGTATTTTTTGAACAAAACGGGTGTATTATAGTCAGGTTCAATGTCTTGTATAAATTTATCTAATTTTTTTACGTCTTTTTTTGTGTTTTGAATAAAAACTTCATTGTCAAAATTGGGATTTTGTTTAATTTTAAAACGTTTTCGGGGAATAATATATTTTGCCAAATCATTATTAAAAAAGTTTTCTTTAAAAAAATCAATAATTAAACTTTGCGAAAACTTTGAAAAATCATTACTTATACTTGCCGGACCAAGTAAATAACGATATTCGGCATTTTTGAGCAAGAAAAATAATATTCCTTTCCAAAGCAAGAATAATGAGAGAGGCTTTCGTTGGTATTCTTTAATTATAAATGAACGTCCTAATTCCAAAGATTCTTCCAAAACCGGATAAAATTCTTTTTGAATGTTAAATAAAGTATTAATATAAAATCCGTTCACACCGTATTTTTCCATTATTTCATCGCCTTTGCCTACACGATATGCACCCGCAATTTTATTATTGTCATTATCCCAAATAATCAACTGATAAAAATACAAATCAAATTCATCAATATCAATACTTCTGTTTGTACCCTCTCCGATTTCTCTGAAAGTAATTTCTCTTAATCTGCCGATTTCATTTAAAATATTAGGTGTTTCTACAGAAGGTCCGCAAACAACACTGTATTCATTACTGTCGAACAGATGATAATTTTCCTTCAAATGTTTTATTTCAGGTTCTATTTTCTCAAAAGGAATCGGTTCTGTAATCATTTCAACTTTTTTCTCTTTCGGAATAAACTTAGGTCGGATAAATTTCTTCACTTCAAAAGGTGTTCCCAAAGCATAGGTTTTTGCTCTTAAAAAACGAGACAATAAATTAAGTTCATGAAATTCGTTAAGTTCAGAAACTTTTATAGGTTTTCCTATACGTATTTTAATAATTTTCTTTTTTTTATTAAAAAACTCTTTGGATAAACGCGCTGTTTGCAGTGCCGGATAAACATTTCCCAATAAATGAAAAATCCAACTGTTATTTCCCTGAAAATAAACCGGAACAACAGGAACTTTTGCAAGTTTAATCAACTTTATTAATGAATTTTGCCATTTCTTGTCACTGATATTATTTAAAGAATGAACTTTTGAAATTTCGGCTGCAGGAAATATTCCGAGAGCATTACCATCTTCCAAATGTTTCAAAGTTCTTTTTAATGTAGTGAAACTGAATTTATTCGGATTGGTTTCGTCTTTTTCTGTTAAAGGAATCGAAAAATCATTTAATGGTTCAATGGTATGAAGCAGAAAATTTGCCAGTAATTTAAAATCAGGTCTTTTTTCAGCCATTATTTTTAAAAGTAACAAACCGTCTATTCCTCCGAAAGGCTGATTTGATACTGAGATAAAAGCCTCGTTCTCGGGAATTCTTTTCAAGTCTCCCTCATCAACTTCAAATTGAATACCGAGAGAATCAATTACGGAATCAATAAATTTTTCTCCGTTCTTATCAATATTCTCTGAATATATTTTATTAATTTTATTATATCTTTTCAATTGTAAAATAAACTTTGCAATAATATCATTATTAAATCTTTTCTCAAACCTCGGGTTAATAAAGTCTTTGCCTTTTATTCTGTCCATATTGATAAAATATAAATTTTTATTTTACAAATATAAAAAAATACTTTAATTTTATCCTGAATTAAGTTAAGATGAATAAAGCTTTTTATTTCGTATTTTTTCTTTTGATTTCGGATCTGCTGTTTTCGCAAACAGGTACACCTTTTATAAAAAATTTTTCTCCCGAAGATTTTCAAAACGAAACACAAATTTGGGATGCTGTTCAGGATAACAGCGGAATTATGTTTTTCGGCTGCAATACCGGAATTTTGCAATACGACGGACAAACATGGCAAAAAATTTCAGTTCCGAATAATTCTCCGGTTCGTTCTTTATGTATAAATAATAAAGGTATTATTTTTGCCGGTTCCGTCGGAGAATTCGGTTATCTGAAGTTGACAAACACAGAAGGTTATAAATACATATCACTTTCGGATAAAACTGTCGGTTTAAACAGCCATTTTACCGATGTTTGGACGGTTGAAACAGCAGGTAAAAATGTGTATTTTGCAACTGCTGAATTTCTATTCAGATATAATCCCGACAAAATCCCTTCCGTTAAAAAAATCAGTACTGCTAATCCTCCTTTTTTATTATATAAACCTAAACAAGAAGTTTATGTCTCAATAAGAGGAAAAGGTACCGGAAAACTTATCGGCGACAGCATTATTCCTTTAAAAGGATTGGAAAAAGTGCATCCGTGGTTTATGATTTCGTATAATAAAAGTTGTGATATAATCGGAAATCTTGACGGTTTAACTGTTTACTGCCCCGCTGCCGAAAGTTCAGATAAAGTTATTTCGTCCGATACATTGTTTAATAAAAAGTATATTGAAGCAACAAATAATTTTTTACGTAAAAATCAACTTTATACCGGAGCTGTTGCATTAGGAAACAATAAATTTGCAATAGGAACACTCCGCAACGGTGTAATAATAATAAATCAATACGGGAAAATTATTAATATAATTAATGAAAGTAAAGGACTTCAAAATAATACGATACATGCTCTGTATAAAGATTTTCAAAATGAATTATGGGTTTGTACGGCTGACGGAATTTCCAAAATTGATATAAATTCACCCTATGAACTTTTTGATAAAAACGACGGAATAAAAGGAAGTATTTATGATGTGTTGAGATTTCATAATAAATTTTATGTTACGACAAATTTGGGATTATATTATTATACAAATTCCGGATTTGAAGGAGTAAAAGGACTCAGCGGAAAAGATGCGATTCAAATTTTGTCATTTTTTATTTTTAAAACAGAAACCGACTCCGTTTTTTTTGTTAACACAATATACGGGATGTATAGAATTAATAAAAACAAACCGACAAAAATTAATGCACTCAATTACAGTTCTTTTATTCAGTCTGAATTTAAAAAAAATACCGTTTATTACACAAAAGATTACAGTCTGTATAAAATGACTTTTCGGAATAATACTTTTATAAATCCTGAAAAAATATCTGTATTTAAAAGTCTTGTAAATATCGGAAGCGAAATTAACAAAGACAATTTAATACTGATTATTAACGAAAAACCCGTAATATATAATTTAGTTACTCATAACTTCTCGGAAATTAAAACTGACATTAAAGTTTTTGATACAGAGCAAGTCGGAAAAACAATTTTTGCATATACGGAAAAAGGACTTTACATTTATAATCCCGACAAAAAAATATTTATTAAAGATAAAAAATATACAGTTGATTTACCGGATAACATCAAAATTTTTCAATTTGACAAATTTTCGGCAAATAACTATTGGCTTTCGGCAAAATCTAATTCAGAAATTTTTATTGCCCGGATATTTAAAAAAGATAAAAAATATACAACTGAAATTTCTCCGTATAAAAGATTATTAAGTACTAAATATTTTTATGCCGACGGAGACAGTCTTTTGTGGGCTGTAAACAACAAAACTATCTATAAATATAACATTCAAAATCATAAAAATTTCAAACAACAAGAGCAATGTTTAATAAGAACTGTCAAATTAAAAAATGATTCAATAATCTTTTCCGGAGTTTATTCTTCTGACAGTAAAAATAATTCAACTCAAAAATTCATTATTGATTATAATTTCAATGATATTAATTTTAAATACACTTTAACTTCTTACGACGGCGATAAGAATGAATTTTCTTATAAACTTGAATACGGAAAGATCAAACCTTGGTCGGAACGAAGCAAAACTAATTTTAAAGAATATACAAATCTGCCTGAAGGAGAATATACATTTTCGGTAAAAGGATATAATATATACGGGATTGAAAGTAAACCCGTACAATTTAAATTTGAAATTTTACCGCCTTGGTACAGAACGATTACAGCTTACATTATATATTTATTATTGCTGATTTTTCTTATTCGGGGTTTTGTAAAATTACATGCCAAACGTTTAGAAAAAGAAAATATTCGATTAGATAATATTGTAAAAACAAGAACTGCCGAAGTTTTAACACAAAAAGAAGAAATTCAGACTCAAGCGGATTATTTAGAAGAGGTTAATAATGAATTAAATCAAAAAAATGAAGAAATCAGTACAATAGCTGATAATTTAAAAGAAGCAAATGCTAAAATAAAAGAAAAAAATAAATATATTACAGACAGTATTAATTATGCACAAAAAATACAGTCAGCAGTATTGCCTTCCGAAAAAGAAATAAATAAATTACTGACTGATTTTTTTATTATCTATAAACCCCGAGATATTGTCAGCGGTGATTTCTATTATATAAAAAAAAGAGGTAATTATATCATACTTGCAGTTGCCGATTGTACGGGGCACGGAGTTCCGGGAGGTTTCTTGGCAATGATGGGAATAGCTGTTTTGAGTGATGTTGTTCAAGACACACAAATAACAAATCCTGCTGCTGCACTTGAAAAAATGCGAAATATTATAAAAAAATCTTTACATCAAAATACATATTTAGAAAGTCGGAATGAAGGAATTGAAATAGCTCTTTGTGCAATAAATACAAAAGATTTGTCATTAGAATATGCCGGTGCCAATCATCCTCTTTTTATTGTAAGACAAAAAGGTGTAGATGCAGAAATCATTGAAATAGCTGCCGACTTGCAACCCGTCGGAATTCATTATAAAGAAAAACCCTTTAGCTTAAAACAATTTCAATTGCAGGAAGGAGATATGATTTATATGTTTTCGGACGGCTATTTCGATCAATTCGGAGGACCTGACAAGAAAAAATTCTTACTGAAAAATCTTAAAAATTTATTAACTGAAATCTCAGAAGATTCGATAAAAATTCAAAAACGTAAAATTTTGAATGCCTTTAACTCCTGGAAAGGAAAAAATAAACAAGTGGATGATGTATTATTATTGGGAATACGTGTTAAAAACTTTTATTCCGAATAAAACAGCAACATATCCAAAACTGTCTTGTAGCATACCGGACAAAATTCGTTTGTTGAATTTGAACGCATTTTACAATCGTGAGCAGGACGGTATATTTCTTTTTTTACATATCCGGCACCCTCAAAAGCCCCTATTTTATTTTTATATTTTTTAATATCCGGTGTAGGAATCGGAGTATCTTTTTCAACCAAGTTTTTCCATTTAGAGTCGAAATCGACTAAATTTGTAATATTTACCTGCCAAGGTTCAACACTCATATCGTAAATATCTTCGGCTTTTTCGTAGCCGTATTGATATTCGTCGGCAAGGGCGGCAAAAGCATGTCCGAATTCGTGAGTAAAAACTCGTCCCGAATATTCATTATCGGCAGAGCAAAGATTGTAATAATTATAGATTCCTCCTCCGCCGTATTTATCCGTGTTTACTAAAATATATATTTGATCATAGGGAACGTAAGCAGCTGTGTTCCTGACAACTTCAATATCTTGTGTCGTCAAATATCGTTCTGATCCGAAAGTATTAAAATGCGTATTAAGTATGGTGTTTTTCCAAATATTTTGTCGGGGCATATCGGTTCCGGACTCTTCCGAAAAAGCATCGACAGACCAAAAATTTACTTTGTTTTTATATGTTTTGAACGGCTCAACTTCGAAGAAATATCCCATAAATCTTTTGCAATCGTTATGGAATTTACTTGAATCATTTTTTGTATAACCGTCAGGAATTATAACAATGTCGAGTTTTTTATGCGAGTTTCCGGAATATTTAATTTTTTGAACAGAATATTTTTTTTGTTTGTCTTTAATTATTGAAACGGAATTAGGATTAACCGGCATTTCAAACAAAGTATTGAAAATATTTTTCTTATTCCGCATTTCAATTTTTATCAAAACTTTTTGTTTTGGAAAAGGTACAACAACCGATTCGTAAAAACTTTTGCTGATTTGTTTGGCTTCTTCTGTATCAATCCATTCAACATACAAAGACGAATATCCTCTTGAATATAAAAGCGTGTTACCTGTTGAATCAAAAACCGAAACTCTGAAATCTCCGAAATTAAATTTGTCGATTAGATTTTTCTCGGAACCGCCCCAATACGGTTCTTCTTTCAATTTGTTGAAATAAACTTTTGTTTCTTTGTTGTTGCCTCCGATTATGTAGTCAAAACGAAGTGATTTATCAATAAAATATTTGCTGAAATTGACTTGTGCGGAAAGAGAAATCCCGAAAAATATGATGCCTGTTAAAAGAAAGTATTGTTTTTTCATTTTCATTTTTTTATTTGTATAAATTCTAAATTGAACTTACATTTTATTTTTTGATTATTACTTAACTTTATTTCAGACGCTAATACTGAATTAACTAATTGTCTGCCGGTGTTTTATGTACCTTTTTGTATGGTATTGTTTTTTTCCCGGTTGTTAATCTTAAAATTGTATATCCTGTAATACCCGAAATTATGGAGCCGATAATAATTCCCGCTTTTACCGAGTTTATACTTATTAAATCTGCATAAAAAGCCAAATTGTCTATAAAAATTGACATCGTAAACCCAACACCTGCAATAAATGCAATTCCTAAAATGTGTTTAAAATTAGCTCCTGCCGGCAATTCGGTTATTTTGAGTTTTACACCTAAAAAAGAAAATAGAGCAACACCAATAAATTTACCGACAAACAGACTAATTGCTATGTTAATTATTAAGGTAAAATTAAAATCATAATCGGCACTGATGACAACACCCGCATTTGAAAAAGCAAAAATCGGCAATATAAAGTAGGCAATTAAACTATGAAGTTTATGTTCAAGATGTTGTAACGGTGAGCGAACTTCAAGTGATAAATCATCTAAATTATCTATACATTTTATTTCATCTTTGGTAAGTAAGTGTTTTTCATTATCATCAGGCACGTTAATAATTTTATTTGAAATTGAATTAAGATGACGGGAAAAAGATTTTATATTGAGTCTTTTTTTTATCGGAATTGTAAATGCTAAAAGAATTCCTGCAATTGTCGGATGTATTCCTGATTTTAAAAATAAAAACCACACTACAATTGCTGTAATTATACCTATTCTGGATGTATATTTTTTTTTGTGATACAGTAAACCCAGAAATACGATAAGAATTATTCCGAATAGTATAAACATCCAGTTTATATGAGCACTATAAAATACAGCAATCACAAGAACTGCAGCAATATCATCAATAATAGCAAAAGCTGTCAGAAATATTTTGAGACTGAGAGGAATTCGTTTGCCTAAAGTACTTAAAATTGCTAATGCAAATGCAATATCTGTAGCCATTGGTACTCCCCAACCCTTTACAGTATCAGGGTTTTTATTTAAAGTTAAGTATAATACTACAGGAATTAAAACACCGCCTAAAGCAGCAACAAACGGAAATGCGGCTTTTTTAACAGTATTAATTTCGCCGATTAATAATTCTCTTTTAAGTTCAAGCCCGATTAAAAAGAAAAAAAATGCCATCAAGCCGTCATTAATCCACAGTATCAGAGGCTTTTTCAGTTCAAAATCCTGAAAAGAAATACCGATTTTATATTGCCAAAAATTTTCATAATATATTCCAAACGAAGAATTTGCCAAAATCAAAGCAATTATTGTTGCTCCGAAAAGTAACATTCCTGCTAAACTTTCTGTTTTAACAAATTTTTGAAATGGTAAAAGGAATATATTTTTAATCATTTATTGGTTAGATTTTTTGCCTTTTTACGCCGCTTAACGATTTATATATTCAAAATAAATTATTCGATTACAATAATCGGAATTCGGTTTTATTTTACGTCAATCAATTCTACTTCAAAAATTAAACTTGTATAAGGAGGAATGCTTCCTGCTCCGGATGCTCCGTATGCCAAGCTGCTCGGCATTATCAAAGTGGCTTTTCCTCCTTTTTTCATATAAGAAATACCTTCGTCCCATCCTTTTATAACTTGTCCTCTGCCGAGAGTAAATTCAAAAGGCTCGTTTCTGTCGTAAGAAGAGTCGAATTGTTTTCCGTCTAAAAATGTTCCTTTATAATTTACGACAACATTATCTCCGGCAATTGCTTGTGCTCCGGTTCCTGCGGTTGTTTCAATATAATATAATCCGCTTGCCGTCGGTTCGGTTGTTATATTGTTTGACTCAATATATGCTTTTAATGTATCAAGTTCTTTTTCGGATTCGCTTTTGCATGAAGAAAATAAAGTTACGGATACGAATATTATGCTTAATATTAATATGTTTTTCATTTGCATTATTTTAATTTATGATATCAAAGTTAAGAAATTTTTGTAATACTTTCGGAATTTTAATACCTTCTTCGGTATAGTTATTTTCCAAAAGAGCGGCTACGATTCGCGGAAGAGCCAATGCACTGCCGTTAAGCGTATGTGCAAGTTGCGTTTGTTTTTCTCCTTCTTCTTTAAATCTTAACTTAAGACGGTTTGCCTGAAAACTTTCAAAATTAGATACAGAGCTGACCTCCAGCCACTTGTCTTGTCCTGCGGAATATACTTCAAAATCGCAAGTTAATGCAGATGTAAATCCCAAATCTCCGCCGCATAATCGAACAATACGATACGGCAATTCCAGTTTTTGCACTAAACTTTCTACATAGGCAACCATTTCGTCAAGAGTTTTGTATGATTTGTCGGGATGTTGAATTTGAACAATTTCGACTTTATCGAATTGATGCAGGCGGTTGAGACCTCTTACGTCTTTTCCGTACGAGCCGGCTTCGCGCCTGAAACAAGATGAATAAGCTGTCATTTTTATCGGAAAATCTTCGGCTTTTAAAATAACATTGCGATATAAATTCGTAACGGGAACTTCGGCAGTAGGTATCAGAAATAATTTATCTTCGGTTATTTGATACATTTGTCCTTCTTTATCAGGGAGTTGCCCCGTTCCGAAACCCGATGCTTCGTTTATTACCAAAGGAGGCATGATTTCCGTAAATCCGGCTTTATCAGCTTCGTCAAGAAAAAAAGCAATTAATGCTCTTTGTAATTTAGCACCTTTATCTTTGTAAACAGGAAAACCTGCACCGGTAATTTTATTTCCGAGTTCAAAATCAATTAAATCATATTTATCGGCAAGTTCCCAATGCGGAACTTTATTTTTTAGTTCGGGAATTGTTCCTCCTTTACGAATTTGTTCATTGTCGGCATCTGTTTTCCCTTTGGGTACGGAAGAATGCGGAATATTAGGAATTTCCGCCAGAATTGTTTGTAAATTATTTTTTGTTTGGTTCAATTCGGTTGTCAATACTTTGATTTCTTCTTTTAATGAAGCTGCATTTGCTTTGGCTGCATTTGCCTCATCCTGTTTTCCTTCTTTATATAATTGTCCGATACTTTTCGCAAATTTGTTGGATTGCTCCGAAACGGCATCAAATTTCCTTTGAATTTCTCGTCTTTTGTCATCCGTTTTAATTGCTTCGTGAATTAATTCAGTGAAATCTTTATTTCTGACGGATAATTTTTTTATAAGTTCTTCCGGGTTATTTCTTATTTGATTTAATGTAAGCATAATTTTGATTTTAATAAAAAAATCCCGTTATCGCATTTTTTACGAAGTAACGGGATAAATAATCATTTACTGTTATTTTTATTTATTTTCCTTCGGGTTCTACCGAAACGTATGATTTATTATTTCTTTTCTTTTTGAATATAATAATTCCGTCCGTTAAAGCAAACAATGTGTGATCTCTGCCCATTCCGACATTTATACCGGGAAAATGTTTCGTTCCTCTTTGACGAACAATAATATTTCCTGCGGTAACTTGTTGTCCTCCGTATAATTTCACACCTAATCTTTTGCTTTCCGAATCTCTTCCGTTTCGGGAGCTCCCCATTCCTTTCTTATGTGCCATAATATTTTATTTAATAGGTTATTAATTAGCTTTACCGCCGTTTAATTCGTCTTGTAATTTTTGTAATTCATCCCATTTGCCGTCTGCAGCAAGTTTTGCTTGTTCCGGCCAAGTTGTCGGGTCGAATCTGTTATATGCATTTCCTCCGGCTGCAACGAGAATTTCAGAAATTTTATCTGCTTTTGTTTCTGATAATTTTTTGAATGTATCAACGCCTGCTTCTGCCAAAATACCGGCAATTTTAGGTCCTATTCCTTCAATTTTAGTTAATTTATCGGCAGATTTTGTTTTTTTTGTTTCTGTTTTTTTGACAGTTACTTTAGCATCTGTTTTTTTAGGAGTTTCTTTTTTAATAACTTCCTTTTTTACGGCTTCTTTCTTTGTTTCCGATTTTTTAACCGGTTATTTTTTAGCAGAAGTTTTTCCGTTTAAAGAAATCTCTTCAATCTCAATTTGAGATAAATCTTGACGGTGTCCGTTCAGTTTTTGATAACCTTTTCTTCTTTTTTTCTTGAATACCAATACTTTATCGCCTCTCATATGAGACAGTACTTTTGCTTTTACTGCGGCACCTGTTACAGTAGGTGTTCCTATTGTAACTTTTTTTCCGTCGTCAGTTAATAATACTTTGTCGAAAGTTACATTAGCACCTTCTTTTTCAGCCAATCTGTGAACAAATATTTTTTGGTCTTTTTCAACTTTAAATTGTTGTCCGGCTATTTCTACAATTGCGTACATTTTATACTTTTTAAATGTGTTTAGGAGGCGTCCGCAAATACGTCGGAACTTTTAATGCCTCGTTAAATTCTTAAATCGGGCTGCAAAAATAGTTATTTTTTACAAAATACAAATATTTTTATTGAATAATTATTGATTAAACTAAAAACAGAAAATTTAAGAATCAGTTTATTAATTTTGTGTTTCAAAAAAAAATCAGATAATAATGTAATAATTTTTATATTTACAATAAATATTATTTCATTTTTTAAGTATTAATTATGTTTAAAGTTTTTTTGTTTTTAATAACCGTTTTAAGCTGCCATTCTTTATTTTCTCAAAAAAATAAAATTGAAGAAGTAAAAAGATTAATACTGCTTTCGGAGAAAACACAAGATACAAACCCGGATAAATCACTTTTATTTGCCTTTCAAGCAAAAAAAATTTCGGAAAACATAAACGATATTACATTAATAACACAAGTTTTTTATCAAATTTCGCATTCATATTTTAATAAAGGAATTGTTGATTCTTCAATTATTTATTGCGACAGTATTTTGCAATTATCAGTTACGGATAATAAAATTACAGGAAAAACAAATTCATTTTTAAGTGTTGCATATCGAAGGAAAGGAGACTATAATAAAGCAATTAAGTATGCACAAAATTCTGTGAAAATATATTCAGAAATAAAGGACAGCAGCGGTATTGCCGAATCAAAATTTAATTTAGGAAAAATATACCATTCAACAGGACAGAACAAGAAAGCAATTGAGATTTATTTTGATGTTCTTAAATATTATAAGAAGCGAAAAGATGCCATAAAGCAAGCTCAAGTTATAGGCTCAGTGTCAAATGTTTATATGGATATAGGAGAGGACATAAAAGGTGCTGAATATATACGTAAAGCACTGAAAATTTTAGAACCCTACCAAAATACCGGTATGTTTGCGGATAATTTAAATAATTACGGAATTTGTTTTTATAATAAACAAGAATATGACTCTGCACAATATTACTATAAACGAGCTCTGAAAATTTATAAAAAAATTGACAGAAAAGATGCCGTAGCAGCAGCATATCAAAATTTGGGAATAACATATATTTATATTAATAAAACAAAAAAAGGATTTGAATATTTAAAAAAGGCATTAAAAATTTTCCGAGAATTAAACTTAAATGATGAAATAAGTGTAATGACTGATTTAGGCGACGGCTATAAATATGTAAACAATACGGATTCATCTGCTTACTATCTGACTAAAGCCTATAAACTTGCAATTAAAACGAATGATACCTATTATATTAAAGAAACTTTAAGGTTGTTATTTGAGTTATATGATAAGAACAATAAATATAAAAATGCCTTATTTTTTTATAAAACATATGTTACATTCAAAGACAGTATTGATAATGAGAAAATGAAAAAAGCATTATCGGATATTGAAATTAAATATCAAACGTCTGAAAAAGAAAAAGAAATAATCCGCCTTAAAGATAAGGAATTACTTGAAAAAGCAAATACACGACTTTTGATTATAGGAATTATTTCCCTTATAATTATTTTCATTTTAATTATTATAAGAATTCAAACAAAACGTAAAAAAGATTCGGAAATTCAAAGACAAAAAATATTGGTTCACCGAAAAGAAAAAGAACTTGTAAAAGCTAAACTTGAACATACAGAAATTGAAGAAAAAAGATTAAAAATTGAACTGGAATTTAAAACAAAACAATTAGTAACTCATGCACTTAATATGATGCAAAAGAATAAATTATTACAAGAAATTTCCAATCATATTTCTGCACAGGCAAACACTTTAGACTCCGAAGAAAAAAAACATTTGTTTCGTATAAAAAAACAATTAGAACAAGGGTTAAACATTGATAAAGATTGGGATTTGTTTAAAATTTATTTCGAACAATTAAATGAAGCATTTTTTGTTAAGTTGAAAGAAATAAATCCGAAATTAACGGGGAATGATTTTCGTTTATCTCCGTTAACCAAATTAAATCTCTCATTAAAAGAGACA
>JAJRUH010000009.1 GCA_024277895.1 Bacteroidota bacterium
ACCTAACAGGCTGTTTGTTAACACATTGATACGATGACTTGCGGATTTAAGGTATTTATATACGACTTCAAACGAGAAACTTGAAATCTAATGCACCTGTGAGCTTTTCAGCAAGCCCTAAATAAACAAAAGTTAAATTTTTCAAATAAAAAGACGGTAACTTTTTAGGTTGCCGTCTTTATTAAAATAATCAGGAAAATTTATTTCTTAATTTTTCCGTGAATTTTAGTTTTGTTTAAATTGTTAGTTTTAGGATTTCCTTTTTCAGGAACCGTAACAGTACCGGTAAGTGTTAAGATAATATTAGATTTACTCGGTTTTCCTGCAACTTCGGGTATGTTGGTTGTAATTGTAATTGATTTATGTTGATTTCCGCGTTTCCCTCTGGAATTAAAAACGGCTTTTATACTTCCTTCTTCTCCCGGTTTTAATGTTTTGTTCCCGAGTTGTACTGCAGTACAGCCGCAACTCGATTTTGTTTTTCGAATAATTAAATCATTTTTTCCGGTATTTTTAAATTTGAAAATATGTTCAATTACATCGCCTTGTTTAATAGTTCCGAAATTATAACTTTTGTCTGATAATAAAGTAAAAACAGGCGGATTATCAATCATATCCTGCGTAAAATGCTCTTTTATTACTGCACTGATATTCAATCGATTATTATAATCTGTACTGCCGTTGAAACTTAAATATATACGATCGTAAACATAGCCCCAATCATTCTTTTTTGCAGCATCATAAGTAACTTCAATGATGCCTTTTTCATTTGGTTTTAAAGTTTCGGGTGTACATTTAATTGTTAAATGTCGAGGAGTACTTCTGTTTTTATTAAAAGAAATTGAAACAGGTTCGTTACTTGTGTTAATAATTTCAATTTTGTCGGTTTTTGTTTCGTTATTATAAATTTCAGGGAAGTGAATATTGCGTTTTTTCATACGAATAGGTCCCATTTGAAATCTATATTCTTCAGTTAAAGGGGAAACTTTCGGAATAACTTCTCCGTTTATTTGCAAAACAATCGGACTGTTTTCTGCATTTGATTTTACAGTAACGGTTTTATGAAATTTACCCGGTCTGTGAATCGGGTTATAAACTGCTTTTATGTATCCTGTGCCGCCCGGAGCAACAGGTTCTTTACTCCACATAGGAGTTGTACAACCGCAAGATGAACTTACATTATTTATGATAATAGGTTCGGAACCCATATTGTTAAATTTGAATGTGAATTCAACTTTTCCCCCGGCTTCTTTAATATTTCCGAAGTTATGAACCGTTTTTTTAAAAACCATTTTTGGTGCCATGGTTTGTGCAAATAATCCGGAAGTCGTGAATAAAACCGAAAATATTGCCGTCAATAAACGTTTTGTTTTCATAATATATGATTTAATGAATAATTTTTTGAATAACGGCAACAAAGGTATATTATTTTAAATTTCGATTGATGTTTTTTTAAATGTTTTTATATTTTTTATAATTTTCCTTTTAAAATAAGACGGATTACAATCGGAATTCCGAGTATTGCAGTTACTGAATTAATAGGTAAAGTTCCTTGATACCCTGGCAATTGTGCTGTTATATCACTTATTAAAATTAGTATTGCACCTATAATTGCCGAAGCAGGAATTAAAATTTTGTGATCGGCTGTTTTAAAAATCATTCGACTGAGATGCGGGACAATAATTCCGACAAAACCAATCGGTCCGCAAAAAGCGGTAACAGTTCCGGCTAAAATACTTGTGCTTGTAAAAATAATTATTCCTGTTAATTTAATATTTAAACCGGAAGTTTTTGCATAATTCTCTCCGAGAAGCAGAACGTTTAATAAACGAAATGAAAAAAAACTGATAAGCAAACCCGAAACTGTGAAAATTAATAATATTTTTAATTGGTCGGAAGTAACACCGCTTAAACTTCCCATTGTCCAAACTATAAATGATTTAAGTTCGGCTTGAGGTCCGAAATATTGTAACAAAGTGATAATTGCACTGAATGCACTTCCTGTTAGAATTCCTATTATTAAGATTGTCATTACATCTTTTACCCGCATTGATACGGCAAAAATAATCAGTAACACGAAAGCCGAACCCAAACCTGCAAAAATACTTGTAAGCCATGAAATATTTAATGAATGATGCAGTAACAAGGGAAGAGGAGATAACATTAATAATGCAACACCCAAACTTGCTCCCGAACTTATTCCCAGCACATAAGGTCCTGCCAAAGGATTTTTAAAGAATGTCTGCATTTGAAGTCCGGCAACCGATAATGCAGCACCTGCTGTTATTGCCGTCATTGTTTTCGGAATACGAAAGTCATTTAAAATAGTGTAATATTCTTCATTTACAAATGTTCCTTTTAAAAAGTTTAATATTTCTCTGAGAGGAATACTGACAGAACCGATAATTATGTCCGCAAAGGCAAACAGAAGTAAAAAGATAACGGATGTTATCATTAACAAGGATGTTTTGTGCATACCGAATTAAGGTTGAGGAATGAAAAGATAACTTGAAAATAAATAATAGGTAATAATAAACACGAATGTTAAAAAGAGCCAAAATTCTAAATTTACGGTATTCTTGTCATCCTTTTTATAATATTTATTCCTTCGTTGCTCGTGTTTATTTCTTTTATCATACCTTTGGAGAAATTCTTCATCACTGAGCATATCCTTACTTTCTTCTGATAATTGTTGTTCTTGCATTTTTTCTTCTTTAATTTTTAATAAATGAATTTGTCGAATTATTGAAGTTGTTTTATCTTTTCTTCTGCTTGTTTACAGTATTTATTATCATTATCGGCAACAGATAAAAATTTTCGATAATACGAAACGGCATTTTTATTCTTCGTCATATTTTCATATGATAACGCCGTATAATACAATGCATTATAATATTTAGGTTTTAGCTTATAGATTTTTTTATAATCTTCGGCAGCATTTTTATATTCTTTTATTGCAAAATAAGAATCAGCTCTGTTCCAAAGTGCATAGCTGTTTTCTGAATTGTATTTCAGAGCTGAGTTGTAATTTTTAATTGCCCTCAAATAATCTCCTTCGGTTTGAAATATGTATCCTCGGTTGTTGTATGCAAGCGAATAATCCGGATATTCTTTAATCGTTTTATTGTACCAATATAATGCCGAGTCTTTTTTTCCGAGTTTGTTATAAACCAGTCCTAAATTTAATAAACTGTATTTTTCTTTCGGGTTGACAGTTAAACTTTTCAGATAATAAGTAACGGCTTTATTGTAATCTTTAACATTGTCAGATAAATAACCGGCTTCGTACCAATAATCAACAGATGTTGAGTCGTATTCAAGTGCTGTTTCAACAGATTGCAGAGCAACTTTATATTTTTCTTGTGCAGAATAACATAAAGCCAAATAATAATATGCTTTTGATTCTTCGGGGTTTAGTTCAGTACAAAAATATAAATCGTTTATCGCATTCTGATAATTTTCGGAATAATAATTTGCTTCTCCTTTTACGAGTCGGGCTTCGGGATTTTTGGGATTTAAATCACATGCTTGTTGAGAATAATGTATTGCGTCTTTATAATTTTTTTTTTGCAGATAAGTATATCCGATATAATAATTTATTTCACTTGTATTTTCTTCGGAAAGTGCATCAAAAAAATTATCTAAAGCGTCATCATAATTTTCAGAATTAAGATTTTTAATACCCTTATTCAAATAACTTTCGTTGATTGAAGTATTTTCAAGAAAAGAAAGTTTAAATGTTTTTTTAAAATCAAACGGGTCGGTAAATCCGTTTTTTTCTCCTGTAGTGTAGAAGGCTGTTAAATATGCAGCAAAAACAGTAAGGAAAAATAAAAGTATTTTTTTCATAGCGAGTTTGTTAAAAAATAAACATTAAAACAAATTTATGAAAAAAATTACTTTTTAGTATCAGAAATTAAAGATTGTTTTTTTTTATTTGAATTTACAAGATAAACGCCGAAAAAAATAATTCCCATAAAGATAAATTGTAAAAGTGTTACTTTTTCACCGTCAAAAAGTCCCCAGAGAATTGCAAATATAGGGATAAGATATGTTATTAATGAAGCAAAAACAACATCAACATAATCTGTAAGATGATAAAAAAAAGTAACGGCAACGGCAGATCCTCCCAATGCCAGAAGAATTATGTAAAAGAGATTTTTTAATGCTTCAGGATCGGAAACAGCCGTTGAAAAATCGGTAAAAAATAAATACCCTCCGGCAAAAGGACCTATTATTGCAAAAGAAAATATTGTAATTGTAATACCGTCTAAATCAGGTAGTTTGTATTTTATTTCGTTTAAACTGACAGCATAAAAAAGAATAGCTAAAATAATATACAGCGAATACAGATTGTTGCTTCCGCTTAAATCTGCACTGTCTCCTAAAACTAAACCTACGGCACCTGCAAGTCCAATAATTGTTCCGAGAATTTTGTTTTTTTCAGTTTTTAATCCGTAAAAAAATGTGCCGATAAGCAAAGCTGTAATCGGGAAAAGTGTATTCAGCATAGCAGCTAACGAACTACTGACATGTGTTTGAGCTTCGGCAAATAAAAATGCAGGAAATAAATTGCCTATAAAACCGACAATCATTAATGATTTTATATCCTTTTTTTTAAATTTTCTCAGCCTTTTAAATAAAAACGGTAATAAAAACAGTGATGCAAAAGAAATTCTTAAACTTCCTACCTGCATAGGACTGTATGTTTCCAAACCTCTTTTCATCAGAATAAAAGATGCACCCCAAATAAATGCTAAAATCAGAAGCATTAACCATTGATAAAGTCTCTTATTTAAATCAAAAAATTTCATATAAAGGAATTTGCGAAGATAAAAAAAAGACCTTAACAAATGTTTTGAAAAGGTCTTTTTTCGTTATTTGTTTTGCTCTCGTTCTTCTTTCTTTTTCATATAATCTTCCTGAACAGATTTCGGCAAAGCTTCGTATTGATAAAATTCCATTGAATAATTTGCTCTTCCGCTTGTTATATTTCTTAAGGTTGTAGCATAACTGAACATTTCCATTAAGGGAACATAACCGCTGAGTTTTTGAGAACCTTTTCTGAAACGACGCATAACATCAATTTTTCCTCGTCTTTTATTTATGTCACCTACTACATTTCCGATATAATCATCCGGCGTAGTGATTTCAATTTTCATAATAGGTTCGAGTAAAATCGGTTTTGCTTTTGCAAATGCTTGTTTAAATAATACAGATGCACAAGTTTGGAATGCTCTGTCTGATGAATCAACGGCATGGTGAGCTCCGTCAAGAAGAACGGCTTTAATATCAACAATAGGGAAGTTTGCAAGAATACCTCTTGACATTGTTTTTACGAGACCTTTACTGACCGAAGGAATAAATTCGCGCGGAATAACTCCTCCTTTAATTTGATCTATAAATTCATATCCTTTACCGGTATTCGGTTCGAAACGGATAACAGCTTCTGCAAATTCGCCTTTTCCGCCGGATTGTTTTGAATGTCTGTATTTATGTTCTATTTCTTTTGAAATGGTTTCTCTTAAGGCTACTGCGGGTTCACCGACTTCAACTTCAACTTTGAATTCGTCTTTTAATCGGTCAACAATAATTTCCAAATGTAGTTCGCCCATACCCGAGATAATGGTTTCGTCAGTTTCATCATCATATTTAGCATGAAACGAAGGATCTTCGTTTGAGAGTTTTGCTAATGCTTCGCCGAGTTTTTTACGGTCGTTTTTATTTGCTGCATTAATTTTTAATTCTATAACCGAAGGCGGAATATGAATAGATTCGAGCAATATAGGATTGTCGACATCGCACAAAGTATCACCGGTTTTGGTTAATTTCATACCGATTAATGCTACAATTTCACCTGCACCTGCTGATGTTATTTCTTCGCGGTCTTTAGCCCGAATTCTGTAAATTCTTCCTATACGTTCTTTTTTTCCTTTGGAAGTATTGAGGATAGGCATACCGCTTTTAATTTCTCCGGAGAAAATTCTTATAAAAGTTTGTTGCCCGACATAAGGATCATTAATAAGTTTAAAAGCTAATGCAGAAAACGGTTCTTTATTTGAAGGATTTCTGGTATGTGTTTTTTCTTCATTATCAATATCAGTACCTACAATTGCACCTATATCAATAGGGGAGGGTAAGTAGTCAATAACAGCGTCTAATAATAATTCAACACCTTTATTTTTATATGCCGAGCCCGTAAAAACAGGAGTTATTAATAATTTAATTGCTGCATCTCTTGCAGCTTCTTTTAATAATTCATAAGGAATTTCTTTTTCTTCGAGATAGAGTTCCGTTATTTCATCATTAAAATCGGCTAATCTTTCAATTAATTCTGTTCTGTATTTTTGAGCAGTTTCTTTATATTCTGCGGGAATATCAGTTTCAGTTCTTTCATTTTCTCCGAAAATATAGGCTTTATTTTTCAAAATGTCAATTAAACCCGTAAAATCTTCTTCGGAGCCCATTGGGATTTGAAAAGGTATGGCATTAGCATCTAAATATTCATTCATTTGTGAAACAACTGCGTGGAAATCGGCACCTGTTCTGTCCATTTTATTAACGAATGCGATTCTCGGAACACGGTATCTGTCAGCTTGATTCCAAACAGTTTCGCTTTGCGGTTCTACACCTGCAACGGCACAAAATAAGGCAACCATTCCGTCAATTACACGTAAAGAACGTTCAACTTCAATGGTGAAATCAACGTGCCCGGGTGTGTCAATAATATTAATTTGAGAATCTTGCCAAGAACAGGAAATTGCAGCAGAAGCAATTGTTATTCCGCGTTCTTGTTCTTGTTTCATAAAGTCCATTGTGGCTTGTCCGTCGTGAACTTCTCCGACTTTTCTTGTTACACCCGTATAAAAAAGAATTCGTTCCGTTACGGTTGTTTTTCCGGCATCAATATGTGCTGCAATACCTATGTTTCTTAATTGTTGAAGTTTCATTTTTGATTAAAAAATTGTTTTTATTGAATATTGAAAATTATGTTTTATAACACTTGTTTTAAAAAGTCCGCAAAGGAAAGACTTTTTTTTAAATAAACAGCTAAATAATATATGTTTTTTTGTTAAAATTTATTTTTGAGAAACAGACGGTTAATATTTTGATGTAAAATAAACTGTTATTCGTATATATTAATTTGAGAAAGACATTTTTTTTTGTAATTTTAGAACTTGAATATACATTAATAACCGGTAATGAAAATTTATCAAAAAAAATATTTTGAACTTGAGGATGTAAAGGACAGGTTTATTAATATTGCCTTAATAACAGGAATTGTTTTGGGGTTTCTTGCTTTTTTACCGACAGTTTTTACTGCTTATAAAAATAAAGTAATAACAATTAATAATATCAGCGATTTAAGTGTTTTACTTATATTCAGTTTGGTTTATATTTTCAGAAAAAAAATAAATTTAACAATAAGAACTTTATTTATTGTTATCGGGCTTTTGTTATTTATTATAACTGATGCAGTAAGTTTCGGTATATTTTCCGATAATAAAATTTTTATTATAACTCTGCTGTTCATTGTTTTTTTTATTTTTTCCCCTAAAACTGCAATTTGGTTATCAATACTTATAACTGTATTATATTTTGTTTTAGCATATTATACTATAACCGGTTTTTTAAAGCCGAAAATAGCTCATGATATCAGAGCTGTTTCTGTAAATACCTGGATTATAAATTATCTGTTAACAGCAATAGTTACTTTATCTGTAATCTTTTTGTTAAGAGGATTTTATAATAAATTTGTGCAGTTAATTGTTACTCTTGAAGAAAAAAATAAATTTATTAAAGAGAAAGAGAGTAATTATACAGAAGTTTATAATTCTGTAACTGATGCTATTTTTATTCATGATATGAAAGGTTATATTACTGATGTAAATGAGTCGATGGTAAAATTGTTTAAATACACCAAGGACGAATTATTAAATATGGACAGCAGGTTATTAAATCAGAGTTATGCACCATATGATGCCGAACATTATACGAATTTTGTTCTTCAACTTAATAAAAAAGAGAAAGTTGTATTTGAATGGCATCCTAAAGATAAATTCGGTAACTTGATATGGGTTGAAGTAACATTGGTAAAAATAAGAATAGGAGGTAAAGCATCTGTTCTTACCGTTATAAAGAATATTGATAAACAAAAAAAACTAAGTTTAGAATTAGAGAATTACAGAAATGATTTGGAGAAAAAAGTTAAACTTCGTACGGAAGAATTGCAGGCAATAAACGAAGAGTTACTTTCAAATAATGAAGAATTGAAAGTGATGAACGATAATATTGAATATCAGAAAAATATTATAGAGGAGAAAGAAAGACGTTTGAATTCTATTATCAATAATCAAGGTGAAGGGTTCAGTATTAATGATTTGAATGAATATTTTGTATCAGCAAATTACAGGGCACATGAAATATTTAATGTTCCGGAAGGAAAATTAATCGGTATGAGTTTAAAAGATTTTTTTGATGATAATGAATGGGCTAAAATTAAAGAACAATCGAAATTAAGGAAGAAAAATATAAGAAGCAGTTACGAAACAAAAATTATATTGAAAGACGGAACTGTAAAGTATTTAATAGTTACGGGAACACCCGATTTTGACAGCGAGGGAAATATGACCGGGACTATTGCGAATTTTTTGGATATTACGGACAGAATTTTAAGAGAGAATAAACTAAAGGAATTAAATGAAGAATTTGAAACGATTAACGAAGAATTAAATGAAGCAAATGAAGAACTGACAGTTCAAAAGAATACATTACAAAATACATTAGATGAATTGAAAAGAACTCAAAATCAATTGTTGCAGTCCGAAAAAATGGCATCTTTAGGAGTTTTGGCAGCAGGAGTTGCTCATGAAATAAATAATCCGTTGAATTATATTTTGGGAGGCGTTACCGGATTGGAAAAAATATTGAAAAATCAAATTGAAGAAGCCGGAGCTGTTCCGGTAATGGATGCTATTAAGGAGGGCGTAGAAAGAGCCGGAAAAATAGTTTCGGGATTAAGTCATTTCAGCAGAAAAAGTTCCTCGCATACAGAAAAATGCGAAATTCATTCTGTAATTGATAATTGTATTACAATTTTGAATAATAAATTCAGAAATAAGATTGAAATAAAAAAAATGTATCAGGAATCTCCCATATATATCAGATGTAATGAGGGGCAAATTCATCAGGTTTTTTTAAATGTTTTATCAAATGCAGAACAATCAATTGAGAAAAACGGAACTATTTCTATCAAAACTGAGGCGAATTCACGATTTGTTGTAATTTCGATTGAAGATACAGGTACAGGAATTCCAGAAGAGTATCTTTCGAGAATTACCGATCCTTTTTTCACAACAAAAAATCCCGGTGCGGGAATCGGTCTCGGTTTATCCGTTGTTCACAGAATAATTGAAGACCATAAAGGTACTGTTGAATTTAAATCAACGATGGGAAAAGGAACTCAGACTGTAATTACCTTACCAAATAATTTATAATGAAAGAAAAGAGAACCATACTTTATGTAGATGACGAAGAAATTAATTTATTGCTGTTTGAAATTAATTTTAAAGAAAAATACAATGTAATAGGAACAGATTCGCCGATTAAGGCTTTGCAAATACTGAAAAGTAATCATAATATTTCCGTTGTAATAAGTGATATGCGAATGCCTGAAATGGACGGTATTCAATTTATAAAAAAAGCTAAAAAGAAATTTCCGAAAATTTGTTATTTTATTCTTACCGGATATGATATTACGAATGAAATTTCCGAGGCTTTAGACAGTAAGTTAATTGTTTTTTATTTCAAAAAGCCTTTTAATATGAAAAAAATTGATAATACTATTGAGAAGGTTTTTTCACAGGACTCTAAAATATTTGATATATAGCCCGTTACATGTTAAAATCTAATATTATCCTAATCCTGATAAGTTTTATATTTATTAATTATTTTACTGAAAATTTCCTTACTTATAGGTTTTGAAATAAAATCATCACAACCTGCTGCAAGTGCTTTGGCTTTTTCTTCTGAGGTTGAGTATGCTGTTTGTGCAATAACAGGTAAATCGGGTCGAAATTTTTTTATTTCTTTTGTTGCTTCATAACCGTTAATACCGGGCATTTTTAAGTCCATCAGCACAAAATCTATATCATCCCTTTCTTTACATAATTTAATTGCCTGTTCGCCGTCCTGTGCGTGTAGAATGGTAATATTTTTTACAAAATACTCCAGTAATGTTTCAATATAAATATAATTAACTTCTTCGTCTTCAGCTACTAAAATTGTATTTGTTTGTGTATTTTCCATGTGTTTGTTTTTATTGGTGTTTTGTTTTCCAGAATCAGCCGGTTTGTACGGGATATTAATATAAAAAACAGAACCCTTTCCTTTTTCTGATTCTAAAGAAATTGTTCCGCCGAGTAGTTCTGCATTTTCTTTTGCAATTGATAATCCGAGACCCAATCCTCCCAAACTGCTTGATGTATCTTTATCTTCTTGGGAAAAGCGGTCGAAAATAGTTTCTTGTTTTTCCGGGATTATGCCGATTCCTGTATCTTTTACATAAATTTCAACAGTTTTATTTTTTAATGTGTAACCGAATTCAACAAATCCCTTATTTGTAAATTTAAGGGCATTTTCCAGCAAGTTACTTAGTATTTTACTTAATTTTGAACTGTCTGTTATTATTGTACTTTCTTTATCCGAAAGCCCTTTTTTCAGATAAAGCGGCAAATTGTTATCTTTTGCTTTAATATCAAAAATTGAAAAGAGTTCGGTAAATAAATCATTTAAACATATTTTTTTGTTAACGGCTTTAACTTGTTTTGTGCCGAGTTTTGAAATTTCAAGTATATCATCAATAATACGCATTAACTGTTTTCCGCTGTTTTGAATAATAGTTATATAATTATGTCGTTTTTCGAGAGTTAAGTCGGGGTCGCCGAGGAGTTCCGAAAATCCGAGAATGCCGTTCATCGGTGTCCTAATTTCGTGCGACATATTATTTATGAATTCGGTTTTTAATTTGTCGCTTTGCTCAGCTTTTTCTTTTGCTTTTATAATTTCATCTTCAGCTTTTTTTCGTTTAGTAATGTCTGTTATCATTGATAAAATATATTGTGTCCCTTTTATCTTAATAATATTTGCACTTAAAAGTGCTTGGACTACGGAATTATTACGACTTGTAAATTTCATCTCCATATCTTCTGTTATTCCGTTTTTTTTAAGTTCTTTTAGGAATTTTGCTCTGTTTTTTTTATTGTATAATCCGGTATCCGTAATATTTTTTCCTATAAGTTCTTTTTTTGAATAGCCGGATAATTCACAAACTTTATTATTTACTTCAATTATTTTTCCGGAAATATCACTGATGGAAATAGGTTGCGGTGAATAGTCAAAAATGCTTTTGAACTTTTTTTCGTTTTCTTCAGCTTTTTCTTTAGCTTTTATCAAATCGTTTTCTGCTTTCTTTTTTTTCGTAATGTCAACGGTAACGCCGATAATGTTTGAGATATTTCCGGAATTATCTTTTATAACGGCAGCGGATCCTCTTACATCTCTTACTTCGCCGTTTGGTTTTACAATTCGGTATTCGGCATATTTTGTAGTTTTGTATTTAACGACTTCTGATAAGATTGCAACGGTTTTTTCGGTATCTTCGGGATGAATAGTTTTTAACCATTTTTCATAAGGCACCCGAATTTGTTCGAAAATTCCGTGAATAGCAAACATTTCCTTATTCCAAATTGCCGAATTAGTTTTTAAGTCCCAATCAAAAGTTCCTATTTTCTCAATTTCGGTAATTAGTTTTAATTTCTTATTTTGGATTTTTATTTCTGACTCTGTTTTTTTTCGCTCGGTAATATCAATAATAATTCCTCTTATTCCGGCAGGTTCATTGTTTTCGTATATCGGGGCGGAATAGATTAAAACCGGGAATGTACTTCCGTCTTTCCGTAAAGCTGTGTATTCATAGTCTTTGGGGTCTTCTTCAAACAGAAATTTATGAATATTATTTTTTGCACGTTGTACATCTTCGGGTATAATTGTTTGCATTATATTTATTCCGTTTTTAAAATCTTCTTCAGAATAACCGAATAGTTCAAATGCCTTATTATTAACATAATTCAAGTTTCCTTTCAAATCGCATTCATATACTATTTGCGGTAAAAGGTTGGCTGTTTCTCTGAATTTTTTTTCACTTTCTTCAGCTCGTTCTGCTGTTTCTTTCAGTTCTTCATTTTGAGATTTGTATTCTTCGTTTAATGCAATATATTCTTCATTTTTTTCAATAAGTTCCTCATTTGTTGCCGAGTATTCTTCATTTAATGCAACGTATTCGTCGACCTTGTTTTTAATTATTTTTTCTGCAATTTTTCGTTTTGTAACGTCTAAAACAGTTATATACATATGTGTTTTGTTAT
>JAJRUH010000010.1 GCA_024277895.1 Bacteroidota bacterium
AAAATTGTAATTTATAATTTAATCGGAAAAGAAGTTTTTTCAAAAACTATAAACAGTAAAAATACTGATGTTAATATTTCAGCTTATTTAAAAGGTATTTATTTTATTAAAGTCGCGGGAGAAAATATTGAGCAGGTAAAGAAACTGACCGTAAATTAGGGTTTGCTTAAAAATGCTAACATATATAGTTGATAGTCATCGTATCACTATTTCAATTTAAGTGAAACAGGTTTAAACCTAACAGACTGTTTGTTAACATATTGATACGATGACTTGCGGATTTAAGGTATTTATATACGACTTCAAACGAGAAACCTGAAATCTAATGCAAGCTGTGAGTTTTTCAGCAAGCCCTAAATTAATAATTATTGTTTTTTATTTAAATGGTAATGATGCCAAAAATGGTCGGTAATTTTCTTAAAAAATATTTTGAACTTTGTTTCGTATAATGAAGATATTTTATTTTGAAATGATGAATTTTTTCAAAAACGTTTTATTTCCGTTAATTATTTTGCAAAAATAAATTCCGTTTTTAAAATCAGAAGTATCAACAGTGATATGATTATTTTTAAAGTCATTTGAAAAAACCGGGTGTCCGGAAATATTATATATTTTAAGATTAACAGTATTCGTATTTTCGGATAAATCAACGATTATATAATTATTTGCCGGGTTGGGGTAAATTGCAATTTTATTTATAAAAAAAGAGCTTTCTAATGTTCCGATAAGATATTGATATGCAGTTATAATATTAATAATTCCCCAGCCATATTCATTGTCAGGTGTTTTATGATTATTTGCCGTCATTTTTAATGCTTCAAAAATATCCATATTTGAAGCACTCGGTACCATTTGCATAAGTACGGCTGCTGCACCTGCGGTAAGAGGACACGAAAAAGAAGTTCCGGAATTTGTTATATAACCGTCAACAGATGAGGGAGAAGCAACTGTAACATTTGAACCCTGAGCCATAACTTCGGGTTTAATTCTTCCGTCGCCCGCAGGACCTACCGAGCTGAACGATGTTCTGTTTCCGTCGGCATCAACGGCACCTACGGCAAGAACACTATCGCCGTCGGCAGGGGCACCGATTGTAGTTATTCCGCTGCCTTCGTTTCCGGCAGAGTTAACAACCAATATTCCCAAACTTGCTGCTATGTCGGCACCTATTGTAATTGTTGCAGTATTTCCGTCTAATTCGCTTGCATCGTATCCGGTTCCGTCGTCAAAATCAATATAGCCCAGGGAAGTTGAAGTTATATCGGGTCCCCAATTATTTTCTGCCCATTCCATTGCTGCAACCCAGTTATCTTCTTCTGCGGTAGTTTCGCTGTCGGTATTTTCAGTTTTTGCTAAAATAAATTTTGCTTCGTATGCCGGACCTATTAATTTGCCTTCATAAAAACCGCCTATTGTGCTGAGGGTCATTGTTCCGTGACTTCCGGTTCCCATATCGCTTTGGTCGTCAACAATTGTATCGTTATTTACAAAATCCCAAGTGCCGAGAATTCTGTTTTCAAAAATCATTTTTGCAAATACCTGATGTTCTAAATTATTAAAACCGGCATCCATCATGCAAATAATAATTCCGTTACCGTTGTATCCTAAATCGTGTGCAGCAGGAACATTTATTTGCTCAAGTTGGTTTAATGAATTTCCGTAATTCAGATTATACTTTACAGATTTCGGAAATGAATATTCTTGATATAAAGAAGCAAAATTAAATTCTGAATTATCTCTGTTGATTTTACTCGTTCTTACTATGTCAATTCTTTTTACAAAAGGTAAAGATTTTATTTTATTTATCTGTTTTTTATCAGCTTCGGCAGATATTGCATTGAGCCAGTTTGATTTGTGTCTTAATTTGGTAATATATTTAACAGTTTGGTTAAAATAGTTTTCGTTTACGGGAATATCATAAAAAGTTGCAACTGAATTTTTATCTTTCATCAGTTTTTTTCTGCGTTTGATTGCATGTTTCGGTAAATTTGATTCAACGGCAGTTAATTTTGATTTAATGTTATTTCCTTTATCTTTATAGAAAATCCAAATTGTATATATGTTTTTTTCGGAAGAACTTATTTCTTTGGCAAGTCGTTTTGTAATTTTTGTGTTATGCTTTTGCGAAAATGAAAAACTGACAAAGAGAACGGAAAATATGAAAAGTATATATTTTTTAAAAGGCATATTAATTGTATTAAGTGAGTTAATTAGGGTTTGCTGAAAAATGCTAAAATATATAATATTCAATTAGTTATCAAAACATTTGTGTAAAATAACTTTAGCTGCCCACAGGCACATCATCTTTCAAATTTGTCTTATTTCACAGTATTTATATACGACTTCAAACGAAAACCTTGAAATCTAATGCACCTGTGAGCTTTTCAGCAGATAATTATAAGAGATAAAAATCTTTTAAAGTTGCATATTGTTAAAATATATTTCAGCAAGTTTTAATGTTTCAGGTTTTCCGAGGTCGAACCAATAATTATAATTTGTTTCGTAAGCAAGTATTTTGTGTTTTTTTGCAAGTCGCAGGTATAAATCAATAATTGAGAATTTACTTGTTTCTGTAATATATCTGAATATCTCGGTATTAATAATATGTATGCCCGTAAACGCAAAATCCGTCAGTTTTGTTTCTGATTTTCGGGCTGTTTTAATTTCCCCGGTTTTTATATTTTTCCATAAACATAATTGCATATTTTTATCAAAGACTAATTTTCGTGAAGAATTTGATTTATGAACGGCAAGTGTTACCAACGCATTATTTTTTTTATGACATTTTGTAAGTTCGTAAATATTAATATCCGAAAAAATATCAACATTGTAAATTAAGATATTCTCATTTTCAGAAAAATAACTTTTTGCGTGAAGCAGTGCACCTCCTGTATCAAGGAGTTCAGCACGTTCATCAGATATTTGAATGTTACAGTTGAGATTGTTTTTTTCTTTCAGAAAATCTGTTATTTGGTCGGCAAAATGATGAACGTTAATTACAAAATTATTAATTCCCTGTACTTTAAGATTTAATACGGTATGTTCCAAAAATGTTTTTCCGCTTAGGCTGACTAATGCTTTGGGTTTGTTATCAGTAAAAGGTTTTAAACGAGTTCCGAGACCGGCTGCAAGTATAAATGCTTTCATAAAAATAAGATAAAATTATTTTATTGAATAAGACTCTTAACTAATACTGACTTTTATGAATATCAGTTTTTATATTAAATTTCACACAGAAATATTTGTGAAATTATATGAGTTTTGTGTGAATATATCACTGTTATTTAACAGTTTAACAATATTGTTCAATATCAACTAAACGTCTGTTTCAATTATTTTAAATTTGGTTGCATCAATTTATTTTGTGAATAAAGTGTATTAAATTCCGGAAATGATTTATAAAAATAGTCTTGAATTTTTGTTCGTACATCCATTGTTATTAATTTTTTATTTTCAGCTGTAGGATTAATTCTGTTGGATAAAAAGATATAAACAAAATCATTTTCGGGGTCAGCCCATACAAGTATTCCCGTAAAACCTGAATGTCCGAAACTTCTGTCGGAAGCAAGTTGTGATGACGGGCCGCCTTTGGGTCGCATTACTCTGTCGAAACCCAATCCTCTGCGATTTCCGTTTCTGCAAAAAGCACAAGCTGTAAATAATTTTAAGGTTGAATATTTGAAATATCTTGTTCCTCCGTAGATGCCGTAATTTAGATACATTTGTATCATTTTTGAAAGATCGTCGGCATTTGAGAATAAACCGGCATGCCCGCTTACACCTCCCAACATAGCTGCGGCATAATCATGAACATAACCTTGTATCAGTTGATGCCTGAAGAAAGTATCATCTTCTGTCGGAACAATTTGAGATTTTTTAAATCTATTTAACGGTAAATATCCTAATGTTGAAGCACCGAGTTTTTTGTAAAAGTTGTCGGCATCGTATTTCTCTTGTTTGATTCCGGTTTGTTCTTCAATCATTTTATGGAAGAGGATAAATCCGAGATCGCTGTATTTGTATTTTTTTCTTTTGCGAAGTTCAGATTCATATATTTTTTTATAAATTGTATCGGTATAAGATTTTGTAATATACAGGTTTTTTGCTACTTGTATCGGGAATTTATTCGATTTATGTGAAGAATAAATTTCGGGATTTAATTTTGTGTGTTCTTCATCAGCATATGTATAAAGATAAAAAGGAATCCACGGTTTTAATCGTGCCTGATGTACTAAAATATCTTTTATTATGATATTTTCTTTATTAGTTCCTTTTAATTCGGGCAGATATTCGGAGAGTTTTGCATAAAGACTGATTTTTTTATCTTCATACATTTTCATAATAATCGGTAATGTTGCTGTTATTTTTGTAACGGAAGCCAAATCAAAAATGTCGGTTATTTTAGTCGGATGTATTTTGTTATAGGTATGGTAACCAAATGATTTTCTGTAAAATACAATTCCTTTTTTAATGCCTATAATAACTGCACCCGGAGTTGCCCCTTTTTGGATTGCATCGTTGATTACAGAATCAATTTTTTGTAAAGTATCTTTATTTATGTTAAGTTCGTGTGGTGTTGAATATTTGAGGCGGTTTTTAATAACTAAGTTACCGCTTCCTGCAGGAAATAGTTTTCCTGCCGAAACCGGAAGTTTTCCTTGTGCGGTAATACCTCCGAAAAGAAGTTGTGCAGACAAGTCGCGAGTTATTTTTCTGTCGTTATAGGAGACTAAAACAGCTTTTAGATTTTCAGGATTTTTTAATTTTTTTAGTGCATAAGGATTTCCGAACAGAACTAAAATAACTTTTGTTTTTTTTGACAGTTGTTGTATAAAATTTACAGTTTGATTTGTTAAACCGAATGTCGGCGGTCTTCGGTTCATTCCGTGAATACTGACAATGACTTTATCGAATTTTGTAAGTTGATTGATTTTTGTATTAAAAACTTTATTGTCTGCATTTTTTTTAACAGCATAATTTTTTACGTTATCATACTGAGTAAGTCTTTTTTGAAAATTACTTATGTATCCGTTTCCTATTGATATTGAAGCAATTGTTTCTTTGTCAAGATTTTTAAAAGGAATAATTTTACCTTTGTTAAAAGTTAGAGTAAGAGCTGCTTCCGTTAGTTTTCGATTTAAAAAAACGGCATCTTCCGAATTTAAATCTTCATAAATATGCTTTGTTTTAATCGGTTTAAATTTGTTTAATCTCATCCATTGTTTTGCTATCAGTATTTTTTTACAGCGTATATCAATTTCTGCTTGTGAAATTTTACCCGATTTTATTGCCGCTTTAATTTTTTTAAATGCTAAAGGAACATTTTCCGGCATAAGTAAAATGTCAATTCCGGCTTGTAATGCTGCTACTTCGGTTTCTCCGGGTTTATAATATTTTGTAACACCGTGCATACCGAGGGCATCGGTAAAAATCAATCCCTTGAATCTTAATTTATTTTTCAGTAAATTTGTAACAATTGGTTTTGAGAGACTTGAAACAGAGTTTTTTGCAGAATCTAATGAGGGAATATTAAGGTGGGCAACCATTATTCCGCCGAGACCGTAATGAATAAGTTTTTTAAACGGATATAATTCCAAACTGTCGATACGTTTTGCCGAATGTCGAATTACGGGTAAATCTTTGTGTGAGTCAACATCTGTGTCTCCGTGTCCGGGAAAATGTTTGCCTACGGCAAGTATTCTGTTACTTTGCAGACCTATCATATATGCAGTTCCTTTTTGTGCAACATTTTCTTTTTGTTCTCCGAATGAACGGCTGTTAATAACCGGATTGTTTGAATTATTATTAATGTCAATAACCGGAGCAAAATCTATGTTTATTCCGATACGTTTGCATTGTCTTGCAACTTCATTTCCGAATTCATTGATTAACATATTATTTTGAACAGCACCGAGCATCATTTGTCGCGGATAATTAACTGTACTGTCCAATCGCATATGCAGACCCCATTCGTAATCTCCGGCAATCATTAAGGGTGTTTTTGAAATTGATTGGTAGTAATTTGTTAATTTTGCTTGGTTTACAGGACCGCCTTGAAAGAAAATTAAACCGCCCGGTTTATATTGATTAATGAGTTTTGTTAAAAAAACTTTGTTTTTATTACCTTGTTTAGGATGAACAGCAATCATAAATAATTTACCGAGGCGTTCATCGGGAGTCATTTTATTGAAAACTGAATCTGCCCAAGAAAATGAATCGGTATTCATATTATTTTTTTTGCTCGGTTTTGTTATTTGTACAGAATTGCTTTGCAGAAATATTATTGTAATCAGAATTAATATATAAGGTGTAAATTTTCTCAGTTTTAATGTCTTATTCATCAGCTTTTATATAAATATTTATTTTTTAATTATGTAACTGCAAAATTAATACTTTGAACGATAAAAAAAAGCCGCATTTCTGCGGCTTATGAAAATTCTGTTACAATTTTTTAATTTGTAAGTTTAAAAATTTCGTTTATGCAGGCTTGGTTCGGACTTTTTAATGATTTATTCAGAGAATAAGAGAGCATTGCAGAAATTTTTTTAAGCGATTTCTTGTTTGAAAATGAAAATAATTCTTGAGATTTATTTTTAGTTGTAACAGAAAAATAAAAAGTAAAACGTTTTTTCATATAATATCTTTTATTTGGTAAATATTAGAATTGCTTTCTTAACGCTTGAGTTATAAATTTATTTTAAAAAAAGAAATATTTAACAAATTTTAACAGGAGAAATATGTATTATATATTCTTCTGTTTCTGAAAGCTGTATAATTAGGGGGATTTTCTGAATTTTAAAAAGTGTGTAAAAACAATTTGTTTGCAAATTAAAAATACTGAATCAGACACTTAACTAATATTGACATTTTTATTAATATATGTTTCTATATTGAATTTCACACCGATAACACGAATTAATACAGAAATATTTGTGAAACTATGTGAGTTCTGTGTGAATACATTACTGTTTTTAACAGTTTAACAACCATATTCAATATCAACTAAACGTCTCTGATTCAATAAAAAATTTTATACAGAATATATAACACGAACAGAATTCGGTTTTTTATATATTTTCTTCTTCTTTTGAAATAAATTTAGTTGCAGTAACCATATTTCCGTTACCGAAATGTTCAATTTTGTCAAATAAAAAATTACTTATAAATATACCTCGTCCGTTTAATTCTAAAATATGCTCTCGGTCAGTAGGGTCGGGAATGCTTTTCCAGTCAAATCCTTTACCTTCATCAGTTATTGTCCACTGATATTTTTCATCATCGGTAAAAAAATCAACAGTTATTTTTCTGTTTTTTAATTCCTCATTATGCATACGTTCATCGAAAAGATCACTTAAATTACCGCTGTCCAGTGCTTTTTGTTTTTCAATATATGAAATGTTAAGATTTCCGTGTTCAATTGCATTTGTAATGAGTTCGACAAGTCCCAGTTCAATATTTACTTTTTCGCTGTCGTCAATTTCAATTGCCGATTCAATCATAATTTTATCAACAATTTTAGGAATTTTAGAAAACTCAGTTTTAAATTCGAGAGAGAAAGTTCTTTTAATTAATTTTCCGGGAAGGGATTCCGGCGAATATTTACCGGAAATAATAGCTTTATATTTTTTTAATAATCTGAGTAATTCCTGCCCTGAAACAGGTTTTTTGAGATAGTTATTTGCTCCGAGATGCAGGGCTTGTATTGCAAGATTTTCAGAACCGAAAGCGGTAACGATAACAATAATAGCATCTGAATTTTTATCACGGATTGCTTCTAACAACTCCAATCCGTCCATTATCGGCATTTTAATATCGGTAAGAACGATATCCGGATTATATTCTTCAAAAACATTTAATCCTTCAATACCGTTTTCAGCCGAACGGAATTCATAGCCGTTACTTTCGAGCAGACTTTCCAGAAAAAGTCTTGATGCATAATCATCTTCTACTATAAGAACTTTCATTGATAGATTTTCTTTATAAGAACCGCAAATTACTTAAAAAATGTCAAATTAAAAACAGTTTTATTATTTTTTTTATCTGTTACTTTTAATTGTAATTTGTGTGTTTTATTATAAGTTATGTGATTATCAAATACATAAGTAATCTTGTTATTTTTTTTATCATAATCAAAAATAATATTTTTTTTATCAATTGTTGCTCTGTAATTTTTAATTCCTGAGAGATTATCTGTTATAATAAATGATATTTTATCTTTTTCAGAATAGTTGTTGTCGGTTTTTATTTCGTCAAGTTTTATAAGCGGAGGTGTAGTGTCAACAGCAACGGCAAATTTTCCGAAACATTTACATTTTCCGGCAATAAAATCATTTATCAAGGTTCCGCCTAAGGACTGAAAATTGCCTTCTTTATTAATATTAACAATTAATGCTTTGCTTATTAATTTTTTCGGAAGATTATTTGGTTTTATTGCATAATAAATATTTTCTTGTGCAGGTATTAAATAAGAATTAAGCTGATAAATATTCGAATATAAATTTGGTTTTGTTGAATATTCTGCAAATTGAATTTCTATATTTTTATACAAAGTACCTTTTTTTATTGAAGCACGAAAACCGGGTTTCACAAAGTAGTTATTTTTATTGTAATAAAAGATATTCCGGTTTTTAATTTTTGTGTCTTCAGCTTTTTTCCCGGATATTTTCAGAAATAAATAGGATGAATTATTGTAACAATCAGTTAGTTGAATTTTAATTTTATGAATTTTATTATCACTAAAATTAAGAATGCCGGCATTCTTTGTAATTTCATAAATATCTAATTTATTTCCGGGGTCTTTCCATAGTTTTTGAAAATTCTTTTTTGTTAATTGTCTTTCGGCATAATCTATAAAACTATTAATATAACGTGTTTCGTAAAAACTGATTTTTTTCAGTTTATAAGAAAATGTAAGAGTATCGTCAACAAACATTTTTACGGAAAAAATACCTTGTGTATTTCTTACTCCGTTCATATAATCATTTGCATTTATTGCAATTCCTGCTTTCCCTTTTATTTTAACCGTTTTAGGAATAAAGTATTTTCCGTTTTTATAATAAACTTTAAACTTTTCTTTTTTGTACTTATCATTAATCGTACTGTTTTCGTTTAAAGGAACAATTTCTGCAAAAAAGATTTTCGGCTTTATATTATCTTTAATTTTAAAATTGAATAATTCAGGATTTAAGGGAATGTCTTTATCTGCTTCTCTTATTTCAAAATGAACGTGAGGTCCGTATGAACGACCGCTGCTTCCGGCATATCCGATTAAATCGCCTTTTTTTACTCTAAATTTAGTACTGTCCGGATGAACGGTAATTTCGAACTTATTTTCTTTGTATTCAATTTGTTTTGCATAGGATTCAATATCTTTTCTGAATTTGTGCATATGTCCGTAAACTGTCCGTAAACCGTTTGGATGAGTTATATATAAAGCATTACCGTATCCGTCTGAGGATTTGCGAATTCTGGATATATAACCGTCGGCTGCCGCATAAAGAGGGAGTCCTATGAACGGAACTTTTATATCAATCCCCGAATGAAAATGATTGGTTCTTATTTCTCCGAAATTACCTGCTAAATGTATCGGTATATTTACCGGTAATCTGAAATAATTTTTGTTATAATTTTGAGCATATCCCGAAATATTCATAAATATTAACAGGGTGAGTATTTTGAAATTCATAATTTATTATTATTCTTGCAACTTAATTTTCTTAAAGTTTTGCAAAATTATTTCAATTTATGAATAAAAGAAATTATATCCTGTTGTTTTTCTTATTGTTTTTTTTAAATGTGTTGTCGGCACAAACAATTGTTGAACCGAGCCCTGTTAAATGGTTTACGATTGAGCAGGCGGACAGTTTGTTTGAGAAAAAACCTAAACCGATGTTAATAGATGTTTATACGGATTGGTGCGGTTGGTGTAAGTATATGATGAAAACAACTTTTGCAAATAAAGGAATTGCTTCGTATATAAATCAAAATTTTTATCCGGTAAGATTTAATGCGGAAACTTTCGATACTGTTGTTTATCGCGGAAAAATATATACAAATTCCGGGAAAGGCGGCGGTAAACCGAAACACGATTTTGCAAAATATTTGCTTAACGGACGATTTTCATTTCCTACAATTGTTTATGTTGACAGGAAAAGAAATTTGTATCAAATTCCGGGATATACGGAAATTAAGGATATTGAACCTTTGCTTGTTTATTTTGCCGAAGATTTGAATATAAATACTAAATATGATGATTGGAAATTATTGTATCAAATGAATTATTCAAAAAATTACAATGATGAACTTGCAAAAATAGATTCTGTAAATTTGCCGGATACAAGCGGAATCGTTACTTATTATTCTGTGAAAAAAGCATCGGAACTGACATTGAAAAATAAAAAACCTTTGGTTATTTATTTTTATACTGATTGGTGTCAATCGTGTAAAGTAGAGAGCGGAACGGTTTTTAGGAACAAGTTTATTTCGGACTTGATTAATGAAAAATATAATTTTGTAAAATTTAATGCAGCTTCGCAAAGTGTCGATACGCTTTTTGGTGATGTTTTTAAAGGAACGGGGCGGGGCAGACCGCATCAATTAACTTATGCATTGTTAAAACAGAGTTTTAAATTTCCCGCTTTTGTATTTATAAGCCCCGAAAAAGTTAAATTAAACGAAATGCACGGATTTCTTTTGCCGTATCAACTTGAAGAGATTTTAAGTTATTTTTCGGAAAATAAATATAAATCACAATCGTTTCAGGAATTTATAAAAACTTTTAAAGGAAAAATAAAACATTAACTTTTTTTAAATAAATTTTTCAATTTAACGGAAATTTTTGATTTACTTATTTCTTTTTCTTTTGCAGAGATAAAATCAGCGTTATTATCGTTTAATATTTCCCAAATTTTACTCCATCCCGGAAACCCGCCGATATTTCTGTCATCGATATATATATCTGCATAAATTTTTCTGCTTATTTCGTTTTCTTCAAATATTTCTTCAGGATAGTTTTTGTTTACGGCGTAAAACTCAAAATCGTTTTCTTTGCAAAATTTAACGGCTTCTTCTAATTCTTTTCCGGAACGATATGTCCACAATATTAATTTATGACCTTGTTTTTGAAGTTCTTTAAGAGTTTCAAAAGCAAATAATTTGGTTTTTCCTATTGCCGGATATTTATGCTCGACTATAGTTCCGTCAAAATCAACTGCAATTGTCATAATTTGTTTTTTTAAGAAAAAAGCACTCGAATATGAGTGCTTTTAACCTTCTTTATTAACCTAAACCTTAAAACTATGAAAACTTTAATTTTAATAGTACAAATATATGTTAATAATTAAATAAATACTAATTTAATATCTTAATAAAAGTTAAAATTTTAAATTAAATTATAAAATGACAAGATAAGTAGAATTTTGACTATTTTATACTACTTTTTTACAATTTTAATTACCCCTGTTTTCTTATTATTAAAAATTTTAATGAAATAAATGCCGTCGGAAAAAGATTTTAAATCAAAATTTGTTTGTTTTGAGTTAACAGTTTTCTTTTCAATTAATATTTTTCCGGTTATATCCGCAATTTGAATTGTTTGGTTTTCCGGTTTTGAAATTTTAATATTTAATATACCGTTTGTCGGATTCGGAAATACACTGAAATTATTTTCAATATCTGCAATATTTTCAACAAAATTATAAGTAATGGTAACATTATCCGCATCGGAGCAATTAGCATTATTGACTGTCCAAATAAAAGTATTGTCTCCCTCCGTTAAATTATCTACGTATGTATCCGGCTGATTTTCATCGGCAAATGTACCGGTACCGGAATTAATATTCCAAACTCCGCTGCTGTTTGCAGGAAGAACTGCATTTAAATAAGTATAAGGATGAGTAACTGTTTGGTCATCTCCGGCATCTGCCGAAATTGAATCGTTTAAAATATTTACTTCGTCGAAAACAGAACAATGTGTTGTGAAAATTGTCCATTTAAAAATATTATTTCCTATGCTTATGTTACTGACGTCGGTGTTGTAAATTGACGGATTTTCAAAAATACCTGTTCCTGATACTACAGACCAAATACCGTTTGTTCCGGTGCTTGGGTTATTTCCGTTTAATGAAGTTGTGCTTTCGCATAAAGCTTGGTCGTTTCCGGCATTTGCCGATATGCTTTCATAGTTAATATTTACATAATCTTCTGAATAACAATTAGGTGCGTGAACAGTCCATAAAAACAGATTACTTCCGCCGTTAATGTTAACAACTTCCGAATTATAAGCGGTAGGATTAACTATTGTTGCACTGCCGGTTACAAGTGCCCATTCTGCACCTGTACTTCCGAGCGGAATATTTCCGTTAAGTATTGTATGATTTTCACAAATATTTTGGTCAGAACCTGCAAATGCATTTATTCTTGTTATTTCTATTTCATCGTATGCAACAGCACCGTTTATTTTAACAGTCCATCTATACCTGTTTATTCCCTCCGATATATTTCTGACCCAAGTTGCAGGGTCGTTAATATCGTCAAAATCTCCACTGCCTTCTTCAACAGACCAATATTGAGGAGTTCCTCCCATATCTTGGGCATTCAGTTTTAAACTGTCGGAACAAATAGTTTTATCAGTTCCTGCATTCGGTTGAAAATCAACAGCCGTAATACTTACAACGTCATAATCAGAGCAGCCGTTATAAATAACCGTCCATTGAAATTGATTAATTCCTGAAATTAAATTTGTTACGGCGGAACTCGGGTCACTTGCATTTGCGACATCTCCGCCTCCGGAAAGAATTTGCCAATTTCCCGTTCCGCCGGAAGGCAGAAAAGCAGCCAAGTTTGTTGATGTTACAAATTGCGGAAGGGTTTGGTCTTCGCCTGCATCGGCTTCAAAACTTTTGTTGTTAATTGTAACTTCGTCTCCTCCGCTGTTACAACCGTTGTTAAATATTGTCCACCTGAAAGTGTTTAGTCCGGAAGCTAAATTCGTTACTTCAGTGTTATAAAGAGTATTGTCGGCAAAATTTCCGTTTCCGAGAATAATTTCCCAAAGACCTGTTCCTCCGTTTAAAGGCTCTTGCCCCGATAAAAATGTATGGTCGTAACAAATTGCCTGGTCGCCGCCGGCAGTTGCCGTTACGGTATTATTAGTAATCGTTACCTCATCATAATTTATACAAGTGTTATTTGTTACCGTCCAACTGATTATGTTATCGTTTAAACTTAAATTCGTAATTTCTGAAGAGGGGGAATTTTCGTCTGTCAATTGTCCTCCGCCTACTTGTATCGTCCAAACTCCGGTTCCGGGAGAAGGATTATTTCCGGAAAGGGTTGCCGAAGACGTGCAAACTGAAAAATCGCTTCCTGCATCAGCCGTTATTGAATTATTTGTTATTGTAACATCATCAAAATCCGAACATCCGTTTTTAAATGCTGTCCAGCGATAAATATTTGAGCTTAAATTCGGTATTCCCGTTACATCGGTATTAAAATCGGAAGGGTTTGAAAAAATTCCGTTTCCGGAAATAACCTGCCAATATCCGTATCCGGGTGAAGGGTCTGCCGCCGTTAAAGAAGTGTAAGATGTACAAATAATATCATCGGAGCCTGCAGAGGTTATGAAACCGTTGTTTACAACCTGCATTTCGTCTGAATCTGTACATCCGTTTCCTGAAATTGTCCATTTAAACGTGTTAATGCCTGCCGTTAAGCCGGTTACTTCGGTATTGTATTGCGAAGGGTTTGTAATATTTCCCGAACCGCTTGTGCGTGTCCACTCTCCCGTTAAATTTCCCGTAGGTTGATTTCCGTTTAAAACGGAATAATTAACACAGACATTTTGATCGGCTCCGGCATCGGCAAAAACACTGTTTCTGTTAATCGGAAATTCTTCATAATCTTCGCAACCGTTTTTGTTTAATGTCCAACGGATAATATTTGTTCCTGTTGCAAGATTTCTTACAACGGTTGAAATATCAAGAGAATTATCAAATGTTCCGTTTCCGGAAATAACCGACCAATATCCGTAACCTCCAGAAGGGGGCGTATTTCCGAGAATTGATGCAAAATCGTCGCAAATATCGGAAGTTCCGCTGACACTTGCACTTGCTTCATATTTATTGTTTGTTATTTCAATATCGTCATAATCGGAACAAGAACCTTTTGAAATTGTCCAGCGGAATTTATTTAATCCTGAAACTAATCCCGTAACTTCGGAATTGTACAAATTGCTGTTTGTAATATTGCTTGAACCGGCAATTACTTCCCAAATTCCGTATTCGCCTGTTTGCGGTTGATTTGCATTAAGCGATGATGTTGTTCCGCAAACAATTTGATCGGGTCCTGCATTTGCCGAAACGAAATTATTTGTAATTGTTACTTCGTCGTAGTTTGAACAAGTTGCAAATTGTACCGTCCATTTGTATATATTATCGTTTAGTCCGATATTAGTAACATTTGTATTGTTCAGTAATGAGTTTGAGAAAGTTCCGCTTCCCGAAACAATTGACCAAGAACCTGTTCCTACGGCAGGATTAACGGCTGCCAGAGTTGTTTCGCCGTTGCAAGTTTCCTTGTCGGGTCCTGCATTTGCCGCAGAAGGTGTATTTCTTGTTACGGTAACATAATCGGTATGAACGCAAGTTCCGTGTGTTATTTTCCACTCAAAAGTGTTATCACCGGTAATAAGATTTGAAACTGTTGTATTTGGTTGAGAAGCATCTGCAAAAGTTCCGCTTCCTCCGGTAACCCTCCATTCTCCTGTTCCGGGGGAAGGGTTGTTTGCATTAAGTGTGTAGCTGTCCGTACAGGTTTCTCCGTCTGCTCCGGCATCAGCCGTGAAATAATCGTAAGTTATATCTACGATGTCGGCAGAGGTGCATCCGTTTTTTTCAATTTTCCATTCATATTGATTTAATCCCGGATTTATTGAATTTACTTGAGTATTATAAGCATTTGCGTCAGCGAAAGTTCCGTTTCCGGAAACTACAGACCAAGTGCCTGTTCCGTTTGTAGGATTGTTTCCGGCAAGGGAAGTGTAATTTTCGCAAATTATTCGGTCGGTACCGGCATCGGCGGTTGTAGGTTTATTGCTTGTAATAATGACATTTGCATAATCGCTGCAGTTTCCTCTTACGACAGTCCATTGCAGAGAATTTGTATTTGCTCCGAGTTGTCTTATTGTAGTATTGTATGCACTGCTGTTGTCAAAGACCGGATTGCCGGATGAAGCAATAATAGTCCAAGTTCCTGTTCCGGGTGCGGGGTTGTTTGCCGTAAGGTTTGCAAAATCTTCACAGGTCGTTTGATCTGTTCCCGCATCGGCGGTTACGATGTTGTTTGTTAGTGTCAATATGTCTTCCGAATGGCAAATGCCTTTGCTTATTTTCCATTCAAATTTATTAATTCCGGAAGCTAATCCTGTTACGTTTGTTGCATTTGTCGTAGGATTTGCAATAGTTCCGCTTCCCGAAATCAAAGACCACAAACCTGTTTCTCCGTTTCCGTAAACATTTGCGTTAAGAGTATAATCGTTTTGACATATTTCTTCATCGGAGGCAGTGTATGCTTGTGTGGGATAGTTATTTGTGATAATTACTGCATCGTCATAAGTATTTGTTCCGTCTGTAATTGTCCATTTCAATTCGTTAAAACCTTCAAGGACATTTGTAATTGCCGTATTATATAAGGTTTCTTCGGTAATTGTACAAGTTCCGCTTATTATTGTCCATTTTCCTGTGTATCCCGACGGAGGCGAGTCGGCGGATAAGATAGTGTGGTCGGTACAAATTTCTTGGTCTGTTCCGGCATTTGTTTGAGAAAATACTATTTGATTAATCAGAAAAAATATAATTCCGAAGGAAAAGATATATTTGAAATTCATAGTTAATTAATTATAAGGTATCGTGCAAAGATAAGACAAATATAATATAAATAAGTTGCAAATAAAACACTTATTTAAACTCAAAACTTAATTGAAAAGCTTCTTCTTTTTTTAAATTATCTAATTGTGTTACGGATAAACCTATCAGACGAACAGGATTATAAGAAAAATCAACATCACAGAAAAGTTCGTCGGTTAAATTCATTACGGTTTCAATATCTTTAATTTTACTTATTACGGTTTTGCTTCTGGTAATTTGTTTAAAATCGGAATATTTGATTTTTAAAGTGATTGTTCTTCCGTAATTATCTGCTTTTTTGCATCTTTCAATTAAATTTTCGGCAATTTGTTCCGTTTTTTCATAGATTCTTTCAATATTATAAATATCTTCGGAAAAAGTTCTTTCCGTTCCTATGGATTTTCTTATTCTGTCGGGATTTACTTTTCTGTTATCAATTGCTCTTGCAATGTTGTAATAATAATTTCCTTGTTTGCCGAAATGAGCAGTTAAAAATTTTAAACTTTTTTGTTTTAAATCGTAACCGTTTTTAATGTGTAAATTATGCATTTTTTCGGCTGTTACTTTTCCTATTCCGAAAAATCTTTCAATTTTAAGATTTTCGACAAATTCCTTTGCAATATCGGGTGTTATTACGAAAAATCCGTCGGGTTTGTTATAATCGGAAGCAATTTTAGCTAAAAATTTATTGAATGAAACTCCTGCCGATGCCGTTAATCCGGTTTGTTGTTTGATTTTTTTCTTAATTTGTTTTGCAATAATTGTAGCAGAAGGTAAATTTATTTTATTTTCCGTAATATCAAGAAATGCTTCGTCTAATGATAAGGGTTCTACTAAATCGGTATATTCAAAAAATATTTTTCGTATTTGTTTTGAAATTTCTTTATATTTTTTGAAATCGGTTTTTACGAAAATAAGAAAAGGGCATTTTCGAATTGCAATTTTTGAAGGCATTGCAGAATGTATTCCGTATTTTCTTGCTTCATAACTTGCGGCGGCAATTACGCCTCTGTTTCCGCTTCCGCCCACCACAACCGGTTTTCCTTTTAATTCAGGATTGTCTCTTTGCTCAACGGAAGCAAAAAAAGCATCCATATCGATGTGTATTATTTTACGAATTTTGTCTGAATTCACGCCGATAAAATTATAAAATTTAACAAACTTGCTTATGTTATTTTCACTAATTTTGATACTTTTGCATAAAATGCCGAATATGAATTTGAATGAATTAAGTGCCGTAACACCTATTGACGGAAGATACAGAAAAAAAACAGAAGAATTATCCCCTTTTTTTTCGGAATATGCATTGATAAAATATCGCTTAAAGGTTGAAATTGAATATTTTATTGCTTTGTGTGAAATTCCTTTGCCTCAACTTAAATCGGTTGATAAATCGCTTTTCAGAAACATCAGAAATATTGTTGCAGATTTTACAGAAAAAGATGCCGAAAAAGTTAAGGATATTGAAAAAATTACAAATCACGATGTTAAAGCCGCAGAGTATTTTTTGAAAGAAAAATTTGATGAATCAGGTCTGTCGGAGTTTAAAGAATTTATTCATTTCGGTTTAACCTCGCAAGATATTAACAATACGGCATTTCCGATGATGATAAGAGATGCCGTTGAAGAAATTTATTTGCCTTTGCTTAAAAACCTGACGGAAACTTTATTTGAACTTGCCGACAGGTATAAAGATATTCCGATGTTGGCACGAACGCACGGACAACCGGCATCACCGACACGTTTGGGAAAAGAAATTGAAGTTTTTACGGAACGTTTGAGAAAGCAAATTGCTTATTTGCAGATAATTCCGTATTCGGCAAAATTCGGCGGTGCTACCGGAAATTTTAATGCACATTATGTTGCTTATCCGGAAATTGACTGGGTAAAATTTGCAAATTCATTCGTAAATCACGTTTTGGATTTAGACCGTTCACAAACAACGACACAAATTGAGCATTACGACAATTTAGCTGCATTTTTTGATAATTTAAAGCGAATAAATACAATTTTAATCGATTTGTCGCGTGATTTTTGGACTTATATTTCAATGAATTATTTCAAACAAAAAATAAATAAAAATGAAGTCGGTTCATCGGCCATGCCGCATAAAGTAAACCCTATTGATTTTGAAAATGCCGAAGGAAATTTGGGCTTGGCTAATGCCGTAAGCGAGCATTTGTCGGCAAAATTGCCTGTTTCTCGCTTGCAAAGAGATTTAACCGACAGCACCGTAATACGAAATATCGGCTTGCCTTTTGCTTATTCGTTAATCGCTTATAAGTCGTTGCTTAAAGGATTTAATAAACTTGAACTTAATGAAGTAGCCGTAAAGCAAGATTTGCAAAAAAATTATGCCGTTGTTGCGGAAGCCGTACAAACTATTTTGCGACGTGAGAATTATCCCGAACCGTATGAAGCACTAAAACAACTTACTAGAACAAATGCCGAAATTAATGCCGATGTGATTTCTGAATTTATTAAAAGTTTGAATGTAAGCGATAAAATTAAAAATGAACTTTTGAAAATTACTCCGGAAAATTATACGGGAATTTAGTTGGATATTAAATATTTTTTGACTTTTTTATGGTATCATACGCTTCCTTAATTTCCTGAAATTTTTCTTCGGCATTTTTAAGAACTTCTTTGCTCTCGCCGGCAAATTTATCGGGATGGTGTTTTTTTGCCAAATTTCTGTATGCTCTTTTCAGTTGCGATTTTGTTACCGACGGCGAAACTCCCATTATTCTGTATGCTTCATACGGAAATAAAAATGATGATGAATTTTTGACAGATTTTTGATATGCCTGTTTCCGTTTAAGCTCTTCTTCATCAATAAGTCCTTTTTTAATGTATAATTTTTTTACGGCTTCGTAAGTTTGTTTCGGAATATTAAGTAACTTGCTTATATTCAGGATGAAATTATCTTCTTTTTTATTCAATACTCCGTCATAAGATGCAAGATTAAAAAGTGAATAAAGAATGAAAATCTTAACTTTTCCTCCGGTTTTTCTCAATTTTCGGCATATATCTTTAATATCCGGTGTTTTATTTTTATATTCACTAAATAATTTTTCTGTCTGTTTTTCGGAATAAGAAGAAAATGTTTGTTTCAAAATATTCAGTTTTTTTTCATCGCTTATTTTCTTAATGTCAAGAAAAGCCGACATTAAAAGATAAATATTTCTGTCAATTTCGCCGAAAAGCTCTCCGTTACGCCTTTTATAATAAAAAATAAAGAATATTACGGCAAATGCCACAGAACTTATTCTTAACCAAGATATTACATAATTATAATTTAAACCTGCGTACGAAATAACAATCGAAAAAATTGCTGATGAAAGTAAAAAAACAGTTACAAAAACAAGAAGATAATACTTCACTTTATTACTTTTTTAAAATGTAAATCATAATCGGAACGAGTATTAATATTTGCCGATATTTTATTATTGTTTACCGGAATATAATATTTCTTAAATCTGTTCAAAAACAGTTTCATATTTAAATTAAAATCTATTTCGTTTTTAACAAAATTTATTACTTTTTCGGAAATTAAAACCGGATGCCCGCCTCTGTTTTCGTATGACGGAATTATATAATCACCTTTTTCGTAATTTTCTTTCAAAACCTCTAAAATTTCTTGGCTTACGAACGGATTATCAATATTTTGGAGAAATACACAATCGCTGTTTTTTATTTCTTTTACACCCTTTTTTAAAGAAAAAATTTTTCCTTTTTCCGGATTTTCGTTTATAACAAATTTTATTTTATCGGAAAATACTAACTTTTTTTCATTTAAAGAGTTATAATTTATTTTGTTTAGAACAACAATTACCGAATTACAACCGAAATCAAGATATTCTTCCGTAATTTTTTGCAAAAAATTTCTCTTTTCGTCAAATTTAAGTTCGGTTTTATGAACTTTCATTCTTTCAGAAAATCCTGCGGCAAGAATTATTGCAGACATATTTTTGCATTTTTTCATAAAGCAAAAGTATAACTTAAGTTTAAATATAAATAATTAAAACAATTTTATTACCTTTGTTGCCCTTTTTATGTAAATTTATACCTATGACAGATAAATTCACACCCGCACCCTTAAAAAAGTTACTTCAAATTATTATTAATGAATACGATACAAAAAAAAGTATTTTAGGAATTTATGAAGAACAGTTTTTTAGACCCGGCAAAAATGATAAATTTCGTTCACATCGTTTCGGGAAACTTCTCGAAACTCCGATAGGCGTTGCCGCGGGACCTCATACACAACTTTCTCAAAATATTATTGCCGCTTGGCTTACCGGTGCAAGATACATAGAACTTAAAACCGTCCAAACTCTCGACGAACTCGAAGTGTCGAAGCCGTGCATTGATATGCAGGACGAAGGATACAATTGCGAGTGGTCGCAAGAGCTTAAAATACATCAATCTTTTGACGAATACCTGAACGCTTGGATTTTAATTCATATTTTGAAAGATAAACTGAATATCGGAACGCACGAAGAACCCGGTTTTATTTTCAATATGAGTGCCGGATACGATTTAGCAGGAATTATGAAAAAAAACGTGCAATGGTTTTTTGATAAAATGACAAATGCTTCCGCAGAATTGAAACAAAAAGTCGAAGATATAAAAGATATTTACCCGAATGTAGTTAATCTGAATATAAATCCGGAAATTACCGACAATATTACACTTTCTACAATGCACGGTTGTCCTCCGGATGAAATTGAGCAAATTGCCCAGTATCTTATTACCGAAAGAAAATTACATACAACAATAAAACTTAATCCCACGCTTCTCGGAAAAGATAATTTAAGAGAAATTATTAAAAATTCCGGATTTAACACGGAAGTCCCGGACGAAGCATTCGAACACGACGTAAAATACGGCGATGCACTCGGTTTTATAAAAAGACTTACCGAAAAAGCAAAAGAAAATAATGTGTTTTTCGGATTGAAACTTACAAACACTCTCGAAAGCATTAACAACAAAGATATTTTTCCCGAAAAAGAGAAAATGATGTATGCAAGCGGAAAAGTATTACATCCTATTTCGATAAATGTTGCCCGTATGCTGCAAAACGATTTCGGAGGCAGTTTAGATATTTCATTTTCAGGCGGTGCCGATGCTTTTAATATTACGGATATAGTAAATTGCGGATTGTATCCGGTTACCGTAAGTTCAGACTTGCTTAAACCCGGCGGTTACGGCAGACTTCAGCAATACATTGATAATCTGATAGGTAAAAATATTTCTGTTTCAAAAGAAAGCAAACTTATAACTTTAAACGACTATGCCGACAAGGTAAAAACAGACAAACGCTACAAAAAAGAAGGTCCGCACGACCCGAGTATTAAAACTTTCAGGAAACTGGAAAAATTTGATTGTTCTTATGCACCCTGCGAAGATACCTGCCCTACGAATCAGGGCATTCCGTCGTATATGTATTACACGGCAAAAGGCGATTTTGAAAAAGCTTATGAAGTAATTACCGAAACAAATCCTTTTCCGAATGCTACAGGAATGGTTTGCGACCATACCTGCCAATCAAAATGCACACGCATAAACTACGATAATCCGTTGAGAATAAGAGATATAAAGCGTTTTGTAACCGAACTGCACAATAAAAATCTTAATCCCGAAGCCTGTGTTGCCGACACTTTCAGAAATGAAAATAAAAAGCAATTAAAAGTTGCTGTAATAGGTGCGGGACCTTCGGGGCTTTCGGCGGCATATTTTTTAAATAAAGCCGGTTTTGAAGTCGAAATTTTTGAAGCAAAAGAAAAAGCCGGAGGTATGGTATCGGCTGCAATTCCTAAATTTCGTCTCGGAGACAATGCCGTTGATATCGACATAAACAATATTGAAGAAGAAGGAGTAAAAGTTTATTTCGGACATAAAGTCAATAAAGAAAAATTTGAAGAATTAAGAAAAAAATCGGATTATATATACATTGGTGTCGGAGCTCAAAATGCCGTTTCGTTTATGATTGAAGGCGATGATACCGAAGGGTTGCTCGACCCTCTTGAATTTCTGTATGAGGCAAAAGCCGGAAAAATTACGAAATTCGGCAAAAACGTCGTAATCATAGGAGGCGGAAATACGGCAATGGATGCTGCAAGAACGGCATATCGCCTTGTCGGCAAAAACGGAAAAGTTACCGTACTTTATCGCAGAACAATTCAACAAATGCCTGCCGAATATCAGGAAATTAAAGATGTTTTGGCAGAAGGTATTGAAATTAAAGAGCTTGTAAATCCGGTAAAAATAAATTCGGAAAACGGAAAAATAATATCGCTTACCTGCCGAAGAATGAAACTCGGAGAAAAAGACGCAAGCGGAAGGGCAAGACCCGTTGAAATTCCCGATTCCGATTTTGAATTTGAAACAGACACCGTAATTCCGGCAATAGGTCAGCAACTTGCGGTTGATTTTGCAGACAAAAAACTTCTGAAAACAGAAGAAAGCAAATACGAAACAAAAATAGCGAACGTATTTATCGGCGGCGATGCAAAACGAAATGCGTCAACACTTATAAAAGCAATAGGCGACGGCAGAAAAGCCGCACAGGAAATCATTAATAAAGCCGGTATTGATTTTAATACGAAAACAAATTCTTTTGCAGACAGAAAATAACATTCCGTTAAAGAATTGATGCTGAAAAAAACAAAACGTATTCCCGGCATTCCCGTTAAGGAAATTGATTTAAACGACCGCAAAAACTTTAAACTCGTAACGGCAACAATGACTTCGGAAGAAGCCGTTGCGGAAGCATCACGCTGTTTGCTTTGCGATGAAGTTTGTAATGTATGCACAACGCTTTGCCCGAATCTTGCTTTGCAACACTATGAGGTTGAGTCGATTAAATTTAAACTGCAAAAAATAGAAAACGGAAAAATCGTTGATGACGATATATTTGAAATAACACAAAAAGAGCAAATAATACATATTGCCGATTGGTGTAATATGTGTGCAAATTGCGAAACTTTTTGCCCTTCTTCCGGTGCACCGTATAAAGAAAAACCGCATTTATATTTAAATAAAACTACCTTTGCAGCCGAAAAAGACGGATATTATTACGACAACAAAAATCAAACATTGCTGGCAAAAGAAAGCGGCTTTGATTTCAGCTTAACGGAAAAGGATAATTTTTATCTGTATCAGTCGGATAATCTTATCGCAAAATTAGATAAAAAAACTTTTGAAATAACAGATTATACCGGTGCCGAAAATGAAGATTATGATTTAAAAAAAGCCGCCGAAATGAGCATAATTTTAAAAGGAGCTGAAAAAATTACCGGAAATTAAAATAAATTACAGAAAATAAATACAAATAATAATGATAAAATTAATTGAAAAAGTAACAAACGAAAAAGCATTGGAAAATGCTGTTGAAAGGTATCGCAAACACGGAATTATTCTTCCTACATTTGCCCAACAAAAAAATCCGGAATTAATTCCCGAAAAAATTAAAAATGAATTAAAAAATATCGGATTATGGGATTTTAATCCCTTAAATTTATTCAGAATAACTTGGAAAAACGAACCAAAAGAATTCGGAGGATTGTTCGGAAAACCGAATTACATCGAACTTCCGACGGAAATTACCGGAGTTGATGCTCGTATTGTTTTATTGGTGGGGAAATATTTTCCTACCGGAGCACATAAAGTAGGTGCCGCATACGGCTGCCTTGCCCCGAGAATTACTACCGGCGAGTTTGACCCGTCTTTCCATAAAGCTGTTTGGCCGTCAACGGGAAACTATTGTCGAGGCGGTGCTTTCGACAGTAAACTTATGGATACCGAAGCCATTGCCATTCTTCCCGAAGAAATGAGCCGAGAACGTTTTGATTGGCTCAAAAACGAAGCACAAGCAACCGTTATTGCAACTCCCGGAAGTGAATCTAACGTAAAAGAAATTTACGACAAATGCTGGGAACTTCGCAGAACGCGTGATGATGTCGTTATTTTTAACCAATTTGACGAATTCGGAAATTCCGTTTGGCACTACAATATTACCGGAAATGCGATAGAAGAAGTTTATAACTTACTGAAAACCGAAAAAAGCAACCTTTCAGCTTATGTTTCGGCAACCGGTTCGGCAGGAACAATTGCAGCCGGCGATTATTTAAAAACATTGACTCCGAATATGAAAATTGTAGCTTCGGAAGCTTTGCAATGTCCTACTATTTTACGCAACGGTTTCGGGGCTCACCGTATTGAAGGCATAGGCGACAAGCATATTCCGTGGATACACAATACCAAAAATACCGATGTAGTTACCGCAATCGACGATGAAGACCCGATGCGATTATTACGCCTTTTTAACGAACCCGAAGGACATAAATATTTAAAATCGCAAGGCGTATCGCAAGAAATTATCGACGAACTTCCTCTGCTCGGAATTTCTAGTATAGGAAACCTGCTTTCGGCAATAAAAACCGCAAAATATTTTGAAATGACTTCCGACGATATAATCGTTACCGTTGCCACCGACAGCTCCGATATGTATAAATCCAGAATTAAAGAACTGGAAGAAGAAAGAGGAAAATACAACGAATTACAAGCGGCAAAAGACTTCGAGAAATGTATTTTCGGACAACAAACCGACAATATGAAAGAACTCGGTTATCAAGACAGAAAAGCCGTTCATAATTTGAAATATTATACTTGGATTGAGCAACAAGCAAAAGATTCCGAAGATTTAAGTCAACTATGGTACGACAGAGATATTTGGAATAAAATTTTCAATCAAGTTCATCGTTGGGACGAATTAATTAACGAATTCAACGAAAGAACCGGAGTTCTGAAAAAATATTTAAATTCTTGACGATATTTAAACTTATCCGATGACTTTAAGTTCGTCGGATAAGGTAACAACTTTACAGACTGCCCGTATTACTCTAAATACGGGCATTTGTATGACTATATTTTTATTAATACGGTCATTTTACCCTTAAAATTTACAATTAAACTTTGATAAAGTTATCAATTCACGAGTTACTCAAAGATAACGAAAAGTTGTTAGTCTTTGTTTAAAACAATTCTTGTTGCCCGTCTTTCAAATAACCTTCCAATTTCAGTAACTTATCTTTTGTTTTTAAACCGCCTGCATAACCGACTAAATCACCGGAATTTCCTATTATTCTGTGACAAGGAACAATAATAGATATTGCATTAGCCCCTGTTGCGGAAGCAACTGCGCGAACCGCTTTTTCATTATTCATAATTTTTGAAAGTCCTGAATAGCTTTCTGTTTTTCCGTAAGGAATTTTCAGAAGTGCATTCCAAACCTTTTTTTGAAAATCTGTTCCGGCAAACAGGAGAGGAATGGTAAATTCTTTTCGTTTTCTTTTAAAATATTCATTAAGCTGCAACTTTGTTTGCTTTGTAATATCCGTTTCTTCTTCAATATATTCTCCGTTTAATTCATATTGAATTCTTGAATCAATTGCTGATCGCATTTTTCGGTAAAACCAGTCAGCCAAACAAAGTCTGTCGTTTAAAGAACCGAGAATTAATTCGCCGTAAGGTGTTTTAAAATATTGAATACTTATTTGATGCATTTTAACAGACTTAAATTTTAGTTCTCAATATACGATTTTTTTAAGTAATAACTATTGCTTATAATGTTAAATAATTGTAAATTTGCAGACGTTAATGAAATCAGTATTCCTGCATATTAATCTTTGTTCATATACTTATAAAGGCCTTTATGAGTGTTTGATGTTCTATAACTTTTCCTGAATCTTATCCTTTTTTTCCTTTTTAATCAAGTTTACTGTTTCAATTTTTTGTGAAAGCTGTTATTTTCAATATAAAGCGATTTGCCGTACACGACGGTCCCGGTGTTCGTACCACAATATTTTTTAAAGGTTGTCCTTTGAATTGTAAATGGTGTCATAATCCGGAAAGCAAGAATATTGATATTGAAAAAACTGATAAATACTATAAAATTCGTGATATTGAAACAATAAAAACAAAACAAATAGGAAAATTTTATCAAGTAAAGGAATTGGTAAATGAAGTTAAGAAAGATATTGTAATTATGGAAGAATCCGCCGGAGGGGTTACATTTTCAGGAGGAGAACCTTTGATGCAATTCGATTTCTTAAAAGAAATTTTGATACAAATGAAAGAGACAGGACTTCATACTGCGGTTGATACAAGCGGGTATGTTTCCGAAAAAAAAATCAATGAAATAATTCCTTATACCGACTTGTTTTTGTATGATTTAAAACATTACAATAATGAGAAACATATTGAAAACACCGGTGTTTCATTATTGCCGATTCTGAAAAATTTAAAATATATCTTAAATTTAAAAAAGAATGTTTGGATAAGAATTCCGATTATTCCGGAAATAAATAATTCAGAAGAAGATATATATGGTTTTATTAAAACACTGGATAAATTACCTGAAAAACCGGAGCAAATAAATTTGCTGCCTTATCATAATATTGCCGATAATAAGTTTAAACGTTTGAAAATTGAAAACAAAATGAAAAATATACCCGGTTTAGACAAAAAAACAATAATACCGTTTAAGTTAATGCTTGAACAAGCCGGTTTTAAAGTCAAAATCGGAGGATAAGAAAAGCCTGTAATGTTATTATAGTGTGTAATTGTTTATTCGGTATTTAAAAATAGTTATCAGGTTAAAAGTTTAATTTTTTCAAAAATTAGAAGCGAACAAAAAAAATATCAAAATGAACAACAGAATAAAAAAATTAAGAGAAGAAAGCTTAAAAGCCGTTAACAGAATTTCATCTGAACGCGCATTGTTGGTTACCGAATTCTATAAAAGTAATGAATCGCAACAGCTTTCAATACCGATGAAACGAGCAAAGGCATTTGAATATATATTAAAACATAAACAAATATGTTATAATGAAGGCGAATTAATAGTAGGTGAACGAGGTCCGGAGCCGAAAGCAACACCTACTTACCCTGAAATTAATATACATTCAATAAAAGACCTTGAAATATTGAATTCGCGAAAGAAAGTTTCTTTTAAATCAGATGAAAAAACTTTTAAAGATTTTAAAAATATAATAATCCCTTTTTGGAAAGGAAAATCAAACAGAGAAAAAGTAATGAATAATATGTCGGCAGAGTGGTTAAATGCTTATGATGCCGGTGTATTTACCGAATTTCAAGAACAAAGAGCTCCCGGGCATACAGTTGCCGGCAATAAGATTTATCAAAAAGGAATGCTTGATTTTATCAATGAGATTAATGAAAGTATTAAAAATTTAGATTTTATTAATGACTCACAAGCATTTGATAAAAGAGAGCAATTATCTGCCATGAAAGTTTCTGCATATGCTCTGATAATGTGGGCTGAAAGATATGCAATTTATTTGGAGAGTCTGGCAATAAAAGAAAATGACATATCAAGAAAATCCGAATTAGAAAATCTTGCAGGAATTTGCCGTAAAGTTCCTGCAAATGCACCTGAAACATTTCATGAAGCCATACAACATTATTGGTTTATTCATCTGGGAGTAGTTACAGAGCTGAACCCATGGGATTCTTTTAATCCCGGACGTTTAGATCAACATTTATATCCTTTTTATAAAAAAGAAACAGAAAACGGAAGTTTAACAAAAGAAAAAGCCGTTGAACTTTTGCAGTCGTTTTGGATTAAGTTTAATAATCATCCGGCACCGCCCAAAGTAGGAATTACGGCATTAGAAAGCAACACATATACAGATTTCAGCTTGATAAATGTAGGCGGAATAAAAGAAGACGGTTCAGACGCATCAAATGAAATGACATATATTATTTTGGATGTTATTGAAGAAATGCGTCTTTTACAACCGAGTTCTATGGTGCAATTGTCTAAAAAAAATCCGAACAAATTAATTGACAGAGCTGTTAAAATTATAAAAACAGGATACGGACAACCGTCAATATTTAATACTGATGCAATTATTCAAGAATTATTATTTCAGGGAAAAGATATTATTGATGCGCGCAACGGAGGTGCCAGCGGTTGTATTGAAACCGGAGCATTCGGAAAAGAAGCATATTTCTTAACAGGTTACTTCAATTTTTCAAAAATATTGGAATTGACGTTAAACAACGGTTTTGATCACAGAACAAACAAACAAGTCGGATTAAAAACAGGAAATGCAAATAATTTTACTTCTTATGATGAACTTTTAGCTGCATACAAAAAGCAATTAGAATATTTTATTGATATTAAGATAAAAGGAAATAACGTTATTGAGCGGATATTTTCAAATAATTTGCCTGTTCCTTTTCTGTCATTAATAATTGATGATTGCATTACAAACGGAAAAGATTATAATTCCGGCGGTGCAAAATATAATACTTCTTATATTCAAGGAGTAGGAACGGGGACAGTAACAGACGGCTTGTCTGCAATAAAACATCATATTTTTGAACAAAATAATTTCAGTATGAAAGAATTACTTACAGCATTAAGTAAAGATTTTATCGGATATGATGATATTCATTTTAAGTTAATTTATGAATCTCCCAAATACGGAAATGATGACGACAGAGCTGATGCTGTTTTAGATGATGTTTTCCGAATTTTTTATAATGCCGTAAACGGAAAACCCAACACGAGGAGAGGTGTGCATCGAATAAACCTTTTACCCACAACCTCTCATATTTATTTCGGTATGGTATGCGGTGCTTTGCCGGATGGTAAAAAAGCAGGAAAACCGGTTTCGGAAGGAATTTCTCCTGTTCAGGGAGCTGATAAAAACGGTCCTTCTGCCGTAATCCGTTCGGCATCAAAAATTGATCATTTGAGAACGGGCGGAACTTTACTGAATCAAAAATTTACACCCGATTTCTTTGAAGATGATGAAGCAATTAAAAAAGTATCGGCATTAGTAAGAGCTTATTTCAGAGCAGACGGGCATCATATTCAGTTTAATGTTGTGAGTGCAGACACTTTACGAAAAGCTAAAAAAAATCCTGAACAATATCGTGATTTAATTGTAAGAGTTGCCGGATACAGTGATTATTTTAATGATTTGAGTGAAGAATTACAAGATGAAATTATCGGTAGAACTGAACAATTTAAGTAATACCTGCTGAAAACAGGTATTGCTTTTTGTTAAATCTTTCTATTTTCTTTAAAAAACAAAACTATGCAACAAAAATTTCTGATTAAGATTTATTTAATTTTTATATTTTTCTCGGCAACGTATGTAGGTTTCGGGCAAAGTGCTGATATAAAGTCTGATAAAACTGACCTTTACAAGCAATTAGAAAAAATTGCCGGCATTGACAGCATAATAAAATTGCCTGTATCAAATCAATTTTCCGAAAAATATGAGATATATTATAAACAACTTTTAGATGCCGGTGATTCAACTGCCGGTTATTATAATGAGAGGATATTTTTGTCTCATAAAGATTATACAAAACCTATGATTTTTGTAACGGAAGGTTATACGGCAAATTATGCACAAAATGAATATTATTCAAATGAATTGACAACTATATTAAACGGAAACCAAATTGTAGCGGAACACAGATATTTCGGGAAATCAAAACCTGACAGCTTGGATTGGAAATATTTGACAGTTGAAAATGCAGCACACGATCATCATCAATTAATATCTGCTTTTAAGAATATTTATACGGGAAAATGGCTGACGACCGGAATTTCAAAAGGCGGTCAAACTGCATTAATTCACATGAGTTTGTATCCCGAAGATGTTGATTTTTCAGTTCCTTATGTTGCACCCTTAAATTTCGGAATTGAAGATGGAAGGCACGAACCTTTTATCGACAATATTTCCGGTAAAAAAGAACGAAAAAAAGTACGGAATTTTCAATTATTGCTGTTAAATAAACGTGATTCTTTATTTCCGATATTTGAAAATTATTGTAAGAAAAAAAATTATACTTTCAGATTACCGGTTCAAGAAATTTATGATTATTGTGTGCTTGAATATTCCTTTGCATTTTGGCAATGGGGGAACAAAATTTCTTCAATACCTGATAAAAATGCTTCGTTAAATAAAATATTCAATCATTTTATTTCGGTTTCTTCACCTTCTTATTTTGCCGTTGAAGAAATAGAACCGACAAAAGCTTTTTTTGTTCAGGCATATAAGCAAATGGGATATTACGGATATGACATAAAGCCTTTTAAAGGGCTTCTGAAAATAAATGATGCAAATAATTATTTGCAAAAAATATTTTTACCCGAAAGTGCAAAAGATATTGAATACGATAAAGAAGCAATGTTGAAAGTTCAAAATTATTTGAATAAAAATGATTCGAAAATGATTTTTTTATACGGGGAATTTGACCCGTGGTCGGCAACAGCTGTTGAATTCGGCAAAAAAGAAAATATGTATAAAATTATTAAGAAAGGAGGCAGCCACTTGACAAGAATTAATAATTTACCGAATAAACAAAAAAATAAAGTTATAAATATAATTAATAATTGGCTGAAAGAATAGATATTCATAATTACATTTGCAGACCATAAAAAGTTGGCGGATGAATAATCAGCTGAAAAGCGAATATTTATTTGAAGAGTTCAGTCTAAAAAGGTTAAATATTTAAAAAGAACCCTGTCAGGGTTCGGAACCCTGACAGGGTTTCAATTAGACAATTTATTGAAAATCATCTATATCAGCGTTTTTCAGCAAATCCTAAAATATATAAAAATTTCAGAAGTATGATTACAGAAAAATTTATCTACAAATGTGTCGATTGCGGGAAGGAATATTCTGCAAACGATGTAATGTATCTTTGTCCGGCTTGTGCCGAAAAAAACACTCCGGATAAACCGCCGAAAGGTGTTTTGAAAGTTATTTACGATTATTCGGGAATTCTAAAAAGAGCATCTCAAAATGTTTTCGACAAACTGAAAGAAACAAAGTTTATTGATTTACTTCCGATAAATAATGTAAAAAATCTGCCTGAATTGAGGGTAGGAGAGACACCTTTATATAAGCAAACTGAATTAAACGGAAAAAAATTATCTTTCAATCTTTTTTTAAAAGATGATTCTCAAAATCCGACCTATTCTTTTAAAGACCGTGCTTCTTATTTGGTTTCCGCCTATGCAAAAGAAAACGGAATTGACACAATCGTTGCGGCATCAACAGGAAATGCAGGTTCTTCGCTTGCCGGAATTTGTGCTTCGCAAAATCAAAAAGCGATAATTATGGTTCCGGAAGCTGCACCGTCGGCAAAATTGACGCAAATTGTAATGTACGGAGCCGTGATAATTCCCGTAAAAGGAACTTATGACGATGCTTTTGATTTAAGCATAAAAGCTACCGAAAAATTCGGTTGGTATAACAGAAATACGGCTTTTAATCCGCTGACTATTGAAGGGAAAAAAACGGTTTCCTTTGAATTATTCGACCAATTAAATCAGACAATCCCCGACAGAATTTTTGTTCCCGTAGGCGACGGTGTGATAATTTCAGGAGTTTACAAAGGATTTGAAGATTTGCTTAAATTAGGAATTATAAATAAAATGCCGGTTATTGTTGCCGTTCAGTCGAAAGGCAGTGATAATCTTTCGCGAAATATTGATAATGAAGATTTTGAAATAAAGCCGAGTAAAACAATTGCCGATTCTATTTCCGTAGATATTCCGCGAAACTTTTATATGGCAAAGCAATTTATTCAAAAATATGAAGGCGAATATTTAAGCGTTTCCGACGAAGAAATTTTATCCGCATCGAAAGAACTTTCAAAAAATACCGGACTTTTTGCCGAACCGGCTGCCGCAACGGCTTTTGCCGGACTTCTTAATTATATGAACAACAATAAAATTGAGAAAAATTCAAACAATGTCGTGCTTTTAACAGGCAGCGGACTTAAAGACCTGAAATCCGTGCAATCGGTTATTTCAATTCCGAAAGCCGTAGAGCCGGATGTTGAGAATTTGGGAAAACTGCCGTAAAAAACTAAAAAAAGCCGATTAAAAATCGACTTTACACACTTTACCGGATAGTGCTTAATTTTTGAATAATTTTTGAGAAAACTCAAGTTATAATTCAACTTGCACAACAACTCAATTTAGAAATGTCTTTTCCAAAAGTAATTGCTGCTAATTTTATTCCTTCTCCTAATGTTAGGTATGGATAAAAACTTTCTGCTAATTCTTTTACAGTTATTCCAAACTTAATTGCCATACTCAGTTGTTGTATTAATTCTCCGCCTTCCGGTGCAATAATTCTTGCTCCGATAAGTTTATCGGTTTCCGTATTGCGAATTAACTTAATAAATCCTACGGTATCTTGTGCTGCCAATGCTCGCGGTACGTTAGTTAAATCTAATTTACTAACTTCAAAAGGTATTCCTGTTTTTTCTGCTTCAATTTCATCCATTCCTGCTCCTGCTATTTGTGGGTCAGTAAAAACAACCCAAGGTAATGAAGAATAATTTATTGTCTTATTTTCTTCCGTAAAAGCATTGGTAATTGCAACATTTCCTTCTAATGCTGCCGTATAAACAAAAGATGGAGTATTAACTACATCACCTGCTGCATATATATTCGGAATATTCGATTCCATTTTTTCATTAACAACAATATGCCCTCTTTCGGTCAGTTTTAAATCAAGATTTCCTAAACCTAATTTTGAAGTATTCGGTTTTATACCTGTTGCAACGACAATATGACCTTTTTCAATCAATTGAGTTGTTGAACCATCCGGACATTTACAATGGATAATAGTGTCAGAGCCTGTTTTCTCAATTTTAAAGGCTCTAAAATTTGGCAAAATTTCAATGCCTTCACTTCTGAATTGAGTTTCTAAAACATCTGTAATGTCTTTTGTTTGATTTCTTAAAGGTCGGTCAGTAAACTCAATAATTCTAATTTTTACACCCAAACGATTGTAGGCTTGTGCAATTTCTAAACCTATATATCCTGCTCCTAAAATGGTTAAACTCTCAGGTTTTTCTTCTAAGTCAAAAAGAGAAACATTGGTTAAATAACCTACTTCATTTAAGCCGTCAATTTGAGGTATATTTGTAGTTGCACCTGCTGCGATAATAAATTTCAAAGCAGTATAGGTGTCTTTTTCGTCAACAATAATAGTTTTTTTATTAATAAATTTTGCCCAACCTTTGAGCATTGTTAAGTTATTGAAGTCGCTTACAACATCCATATATTTTTGTTGTTGAAGCGAAGTAACTAATTGTTTTTTGTCTTTTATTAATTGCTTGAAATCAATTTCCGCCCCTAAAGTTTTAATACTTTTAAAATTTGAATAATTTGCGTGATATGCTGTTTCTGCTGCTCTTATTAGGTTTTTTGAAGGAACACAACCAACATTTACACAAGTTCCGCCAAAATCTAAACCACCGTTAACCATTAATGTCGAAAGTCCTAAACTTTCGGCTTTTATAGCTGCTGAAAATGCAGCGGAACCGCCTCCAATAATTATTAAATCAAAATGTTTATTTTTCCCATCGTCCGAACTACCGGTTACAACTTTATAATTCCCGATATTATTAACTGCACTTATAATTTCATCCTTGTTTAATTTTTCTTCCTCAAAATTAAATATTCCAATTCCGGTTTCGTGGTTTACAGAACATTTTTTTATTCCCTCAATCTTGCTAATGTCTTTTTCTATATGAGAAGAACAACTACTACAAGTCATCCCTTTTATTTTCAATTCTAAAATTGTCATGTTACTGATTATTAACAGTTTTATAGCCTGTTGAGTTAATACTTTTTTTAATTTCTGTAAGATTTGTTTTTGTTTTATCAAATTCAATAACTGCGTTTGCATTTTGATAAGATGATGTCACCTTTATTATCCCGGGTAATTCATTTACAGCATGATTTATATGATTTTGACACGCATCACAAGTCATACCTTCAATTCCTACTTCAACCGTTTGTATGTTTGCTTTTTCCGTAATAATTTCAGTTTGGTTGTTATTGGAATAAAATATACTGCTATAATACGGAAATGCAAGCATAACAACCGCAAAGCCGGTAACAAGTCCTAAGAATAATTTTGTTTGCATGAATTTAGGTTTTTCATCGACTTCGCAATCGCATTTTATTTCTTTTTTTGGTTTCAATTTTTGATACCATGCAAATGCTAATACTAAAATAGTAATTACTATTAAATAAGGGCGAAATGGTTCCGTCCAAGAAAACGTTGATGCAATACCTGATGTTCCTGAAATTAATGCTAAAATGGGAGTTATGCAACATAAAGAAGATGCTATTGCTGTCAGTAGCCCCACACTTATTAGTTTTTTATCTTTTTGCATAATATTAAAATTAAATAATTTTGCATTATTGCATTACAAAGATAAATAATAAGTAAGTGCGACAGTGTCTCAAACTTTATAGCAAGAGGGGCAAATACCTTTTAATAAGTAAGTTGCAGTTTCAACAGTGTAGTTATCCTTTAAAATAACTTTTGGTATTGGTATGTCATTTAAACAATAAGTGACTTCACATTTTGTGCAAAAGAAATGAACATGTAATTCTTCAGGTTTACAATTACAATCTTTTTTACAAACAGCATATTTTACTGAACCTGTACCATCACTGATTGGATGAATAAGGTGTTTGTCTTCAAAAACTTTTAACGTGCGATATAAAGTAGAACGTTCTACTTTGTCAAATTTTTGTTCAAGTTCGTAGAAATTTATTGCTTTATTACTATTGATTATTTCTTCAAAAACTAATAATCGCATGGCAGTTGGGTTTATACCCACTCTTTTTAACCTATCCTCTAATTCTTGATTCATAATAATTTACTGTTGGCTGTTTCTTGCTTGTGAGTAACGGCAGTTTGTCTCGAAATCGCCGAATATTTTAAATTTTGTTCAAATATAATGAATTTTAAGCGATTGTTTTTGAAAAAGTGCGGAAAATAAGAATGTTTTAAATCACCTTATTTTTTCGGAAGTCAGGAAAAAGAACCAACTGTTTTCTGTTTTGTCCTGTGATGTATTTCATAGCCGGAAATTAGCAATAATAAGGAAAACAGGCAAATTTTAATGCGTAATGTTATTAACCGTCTTTTAATAATTTTTAAATATATATCTTCATATTTAATACTTTTCCAAAGCCTTTCAATATAAATGTTATCCGGATCTCGACCTTTTCCGTCCATGCTTATTTTAATTTTTCTTTCTTTCAATAATCCTGTAAATATTTCACTTGTGTATTGACTTCCTTGGTCTGTATTCTCAATTTCGGGCTTGCCGTATTTAATTATTGCATCCTCCGTTACAGATTTATACCATTCTGAACTCATTGTGTCAGATACTGACTAAGATACAACCATTCTGCTGTAAACATCAATAATGGCAGTTAAATACATAAATCCTTTGTTCATCGAGGCATAAGTTATGTCTGTTTGCCAAACTTCTCCGGGTCTGTTTATTCTCAAATCTTTTAGCAAATAAGGATATTTTTTGTGTTCTTTTATTGGTTTAGATAAATTCTTTTTAGGCTCTACAGCTTTTAAATTTAACTCTTTATACAATCGTTCAATACGTTTTTTGTTCACAGAAAATCCTTTATCAATCTGCAACCAACGGTGCATACGAGGAACACCGTAATACGGGTG
>JAJRUH010000011.1 GCA_024277895.1 Bacteroidota bacterium
ATACGGATTCTGTAAAATATCCCCCATTATTGGGACAATAACCGGATAACCGGCCGATATGGCTTTTTTAATATCTGTTATTTTCGCATCGTAAATAATATAAACATCATCGTCTTCGTAACCGTAATATCCTTTAATAAATTTTTTCATTTCGTTTGCATATAGATCCCTTTGCTCGCCAAAATTTTTTTTCTGCCACGCAATCATATCCAGTAAAGTATCGTTGGCTTTTTGCTTATCCACCTCTTTAATCCCCTCTAAATAATACTGAACCTGCAAAAGAGCTGCCTCTTCGCAACTCTCTTCATGAAGAGTCCAGTTTGCTTCAGTTTGAAAGGGGGCCTGACAAACAAACGGGACCTCCAAATATGCATTTTCCATTATCACAACTTTATTCAGTTCATCTTCGATACTGTCCTCCTTCGCAATTTCTTGCAAATTTTCTATTGTTTGTTCAAGGATTTGTTCTTTCATAATCACACTCATAACTTTTTCATTTTCACGGTCCAGAACAATTCTATTTATATAACTTTGGATTTTCGGGTAACCGATATATCCGGCACCAAGTACCATTCCAATGGTAACGAAAATGGCATATACGGGCCATTTTTTTTGTTTGCTATTTGGATAATTATGATTTCTATGCACGTCTTTTAAGTTTTAGAAATAAATTTTTAAAGAAATTAAGTTCGTTGCATTTAAGTAATGCCGCTAATCCTAAATATAATAAGGCTCCTACTATAACTCTTAAAATTTGTATAGTCAAAAATGAAGTTTCGATAAATTGAGGGATATAATAAACACCAAATCCCATTAATAACGTCGCAGTTCCGATTTTTAAAATTTTAATAAAGAAATTTTTCAAATCAAATCTCGCTATTTTTTTGTATAAGAAAATAATTTGAAGAATAAGTTGAACACTGGATCCAACCAAAAATGCTATTGGCAAAGCTTTTACTCCGATTTCCGAAGCCGTAAAAATACAAAGTGCAATATTTATTGTTACTCCAATCAGCATAAATATCATCGGGAGAATAGTATTTTTATAAGCATAATACCCCCTGGCAAATAAATGAATCATACTTTCAATCGGAATTGAAAGTATGAAGAAAAACAGTGCGCCAGCTGTTAATGTAACCGCTTGTTCTCCAAATGCGCCACCACTTAAAATTATTTTAATTATTTCTTTGTGAAGGAAAAGCATTCCCACCGTAGAAGGGATCACAAAGAAGAGAATTTTTTCAAGTGAATTTTGAAAGTCGTACGAAAATTTGTTTGTATCATCGTGATGTGCATGATCGCTCAAAAAAGGAAAAATCGCCGTTGCAAATGCAATCCCGAATAAACTAACAGGGAAGCTTTGTAAATTTCTTGCGTAATTAAAAGCAGCCACACTCCCCTCTTGTAAGGAGTACGCAATCCAGGTATATACCCAGAGAGTAATTTGCCAGCTTACCAAACTAACGGTTTTTGGAATCATCAGTTTAAATATTTTTCTAATACCTTTATGTTTAAGCGAAAGCTGAGGCCTAAATTTATATTTAATAGTGAGTATATTTAAAAATCGAATAGCCAAATGAAAAAACGCCCCTATAACGGCCCCAATAGCCGCTGCATAAATCCCGAATTGTTTATTTAAAATTATTATTCCAATAATAATTCCCGTGTTATAAAAAAATCCGGAAAGTGCATACGCCAAAAAGTGTTTGTGTGTAATCAAAATACTTCCAAGGGTATTACTAATCGCAAAAAGAATTGGCGATAAAAGCATAATTCGGGTCATTGTAATGATCAGCGTGTGATCTTCAGGATTGATGTGATTGAAAATTGAGGGAACAAGATAAGGCGTTAAAAAAAAGAAAATAATTCCAAGCACCAAAAGCAACAAAGTTCCGAATGTCAAAATAGTATTCGCAACACTGTCGGCTTGTTTTTTGTCAATTTTTAAATAGCTTGTAAAAACGGGAACAAACGCAACAGACAATGCCCCCGCAATAAACAAGTTGAAGAAAAAATCAGGTACCAAAAACGATGCATTATACGCATCGGTAAAACGACTCGCCCCAAAAGTGTTTGCAAGAGTTCTGTCTCGCATTAGTCCCGCAATATAACTTAATAGCGAAGCAAGCATTAAAAGAAATGCGGCATGCCCCGATTTTTGAGAACGAAATATTTTATTGAGCATGGTTTTAGTATATAATGCACACTGCTTTAAAAATCAACGATATGGCAACTTATATAATAAAAGGCAAAAAGAAATTAAACGGATCGGTTAAGGTTAGCGGCTCTAAAAATGCGGCTCTCCCCATTTTGTGTGCAACCCTGCTTGCCGACAAAAAATGTACGCTTAAAAATGTTCCCGACATCGCAGATATTCATTCGCTTATTTCGCTTCTTAAAACGCTTGGATGTGAAATTGAATTCAAAAATAATATTGTAATTGTTGATCCGAAAAATATTAAAAACAGGTCGATGGTTTTTGAAGGAATTTGTAATATGCGGGCTTCGATTTTATTACTCGGGCCTCTTCTTGCAAGATTCGGGAAAGCTAAAATGTCTTATCCGGGGGGTTGTATTCTAGGAAAAAGACCGGTTGACGTACATTTAAGATCTTTAGAAAAATTGGGGGCGGTGGTAGTTGAAGACAATGAAATACTTGAATTAAAAACTACTAAATTGAAGGGAGCTGAAATTGTGATGTCGGAAATGAGCGTTACCGCTACTGAAAATATTGTTATGGCAGCTGTATTAACGGAAGGAAAAACTACTGTTCGTTTGGCGGCTACCGAACCGCATGTTCAAGATTTATGTAATTTTTTAAACAAACTTGGAGCTAAAATTACCGGTATAGGAACTAATATTCTTAATATAACCGGTGTTAAAAATTTAAGGGGTGGCGAGCACTCGATTATAGGTGATTATCTTGAAGCCGGTACTTTCGCAATTGCGGCGGCTCTTACAAAAGGTGAAGTTGAAATTAAAGGGGCCAATCCGCACGATCTTGATATTGTTTGGAATAAATTTAAGGAACTTGGAATTCCATTAACACTCGCCAAGAATTCCGTGACAGTTCATCCATGTAAGTTTTTGGGGCATGTTGATAAAGTTCGAACAGCTGTTTATCCCAGTTTCCCGACTGATTTACAAGCACCGTTTGCAGTTTTGCTTACTCAGGCAAAAGGTAAATGTCAAGTTTACGAAACCCTTTTTGAAGGCCGCTTAAACTATCTTTTTGAATTAGAGAAAATGGGTGCAAAATTTGAAATTTTAAATCCTCATCAGGCTGAAATAAAGGGGCCGACAAAGCTAACAGGTGTTCCAATTTCCAGTTGGGATATACGCGCAGGTGCCGCGATGGTACTTGCAGCTTTAGTTGCGTTTGGCACGACAGAAATTAGCAATATCGGTTTTATTGATCGCGGGTATGAGAAGCTTGAGCAAAAACTTCGAAAACTGGGGGCTGATATAAAGAGAGTTTAAAATCAATCCTTCCTTCCAAATCATTTCTTCTAATTTCGATTCCACGTTTTATTAATTTTCGCAAAGTTTCTTTATGCGGATGTCCGAAAGAATTGTCAATCCCGCTTTGAATTACAGCTGTTTTTGGATTAACTTTGTCTAAAAAATTGATGGACGAAGCTGTTCTGCTCCCATGATGGCCTACTTTTAATATGTCAGCGCTTAAATCAAATCCACTCTTGATCAATTCTTGTTCTTCTTCTATTTCGGCATCCCCACTAAGTAATATTGAATGATCGCCATAATTAATTTTTACGGCCAAAGATGCATTATTTAAATTTTCGTATGGAACGCCGACTTTAAATTCAATAGGCCACAAAACATCTAACTCAACAAATTTCCCGATCAGAAAATCATTATCCGCCTTTGCAAAATACAAAGGAATATTTTTTTCCTTAATTAATTCTAAAATCTTTTGATAAAAATAATTATAAGAAGGAGTTCCAACAATCATAATTCCTTTAACGTCGTATCTCTTGATTACTTCAACAAGTCCGTTTACATGATCAGCGTGTGGGTGAGTAATCAAAATTAAATCAACGGTTCGATTATATAAAGGCATAACCTCACTAAGCTCTTCAAGAATTTTTGAAGAAGGGCCACCATCGATAATTATCGAATAATCATCGGGAGTTCGAATATAAATTGAATCTCCTTGTCCAATATTTAAGAAAGAGATACGCAACTCATTTTCAGGGAGATTTAAAATAAGTATAACTGCAACAACTCCCATCATTAACAAACCCGCGATAGTTTTAGTATAAATTTTCACATTTATCTAAGTATCACAATTATCAAAAAATATTGTTAAATAATTATAAAAAAGACTCCGGCTTAAGGAGTCTTTTTTATGAATCTTTTTTTGAGATCTATTTCTTACGTCTTCGAAGCGCGGCAAGTCCCATTGAAGCTCCGACCAGAAGTCCAAGTCCGAGACCTGTTTCAGGAAGTCTGATACTCGTAATCATTCCTGTACTTTCATTTCCTTCAAGGTCTTTTGTTGTAAGTTTGAAGAAGTATTCTTGTCCGGGGGTTAATCCTGTTAATTCAACCTCTTCTTTATCCGTGCCCAGGGAAGTTCCTTCGTCATAATTTATTCCGCCATCGATACTCTTATATAAAATTTGATCGATAATTGATGGATCGTTTGATTTATCCCACGTAAGTTTTACTACGATTTTGTTAATAATTGCCGCTGCAAAGTTTTTAACGTTTTCCGGAGTAAGCTTTGTTGGGAAAGTAGGTTCGGTTGACGCGTTTCCTTCGAAGCTGGTATTGTTCCCGGCCGAATCGATTTCATTCCCACTTTCGTCAAGAACGCCTGTAACAATCACAGAATAAG
>JAJRUH010000012.1 GCA_024277895.1 Bacteroidota bacterium
GGTTCAAATTCGGCAAGTTTTTCGATTGAAAATCGTCGTCCGAAAAATGATTTTTCTTTAGCAACTCTTGCAACCAAAGTTCCGTCGGGTCGTTTTACGGTATATTTCGGATTAAATACATAGCCTGTAAGCATTCCGAGAACGGGAATTTCCGAAAACATAGTATCCATTACTTTCGCAAAAGGATTTTCTTCTTCAATAATTAAATCTTGCCGGTCGTTTTCATCATACAATTCATATTTTGCTTTCCATAAAGATTTCCAACCTTTTCGGGCAATTTTTCCCGTATTTGCACCTTCGTGTGTAGTAAAACTGTATGCGGTATTAAAATCCAGCCATTTATTTGCCTGAATGTAAAAATTTTCGGATGTTTTTTTCTCATCGGAATAAACAACAACCTTTTCTTTAAGTTTAAAAAGTTTTGCTCTTACATAAGCAACTGTGTTTCCGTCGGCATCTTTTGCCGTAAAATCATTTGCAAGTGTTCCGATTTTGAAAGTAAATTTTAAAGGATAGTTTAATTGTTCCATAATTAATATTTTAAATTAATAATTTGAAATATCCAAAGATAAATATTTATAATGATATTAAAAATTTGCAGTTTAATCTGATAAAATTGTAATTGATAATTCTTTTATTGAAAATTTCATAACTTATATATCTTTGCAACACAAATTATGCTTTATGGAAATTTTAAAAACACTCAATATTGTTAAACAATTTGAAAATCACAAAGCCCTGTCGGAAGTCAGCATAAATGTTGAAGAAGGTTCTGTTTTCGGATTGTTGGGACCAAACGGTGCCGGAAAAACCACATTAATTCGTATTATCAACCAAATTACGGCTCCCGACAAAGGCGAAGTGTTCCTTTTTAACGAAAAACTAAAACCGGAACATATAAAAAACATCGGTTATCTGCCGGAAGAAAGAGGACTGTACAAAAAAATGAAAGTGGGAGAACAGGCATTATATTTTGCTCAATTAAAAGGCATGAATAAGTATGATGCCAAGAAAAAATTAAAGCAATGGTTCGAGAAATTTGATATTCTTTCGTGGTATGATAAAAAAGTCGAAGAACTCTCAAAAGGAATGCAGCAAAAAGTACAATTTATTATTACCGTTATTCACGAACCGAAATTATTGATTTTTGACGAACCTTTCAGCGGTTTTGACCCCATAAATGTTGATATTCTTAAAAAAGAAATCCTTACTTTAAAAGAAAAAGGAGCATCGGTAATTTTTTCTACGCATAATATGGCTTCAGTTGAAGAAGTTTGTGACCGAATTGCTCTTATTAATAAATCAAAAAAGATATTAGACGGAAAAGTTTCGGATATTAAAAATAATTACAAATCGAATATGTTTGAAGTTGTTTTTGAAGGAAATTTTAATAAATTTTCAGCAAGTTTAACTGCTGATTATGAAATACTTGAAAGTACTCAAAAGGAAAATAAATCTGTTCTGAAAGTTAGTATTTTAAACAATATGAAACCGAATGATTTATTGGCAAAAATGCTTAAATTCGGGAAAATAATTTCATTTAACGAGGTTATTCCGAGCATGCACGATATTTTTATAGAAGCTGTAAACGGGAACAATTAGCAGGGAGTCAAAAGTGAAAAGGTGAAAGTATAAAGTTCAAAGAAAAAGCAGAAAGTCTCAAATTATAAAAACAACAACAATGAACAATATATCTTTAATATTAAAACGTGAATATTTTACTCGCGTAAAGAAAAAATCATTTATCATAATGACCATTGTCGGACCGATTTTAATGGCGGCACTTTTTATCGCTCCGGTTTGGCTTGCGATGATGGATAATAATGAAATAAAAACCGTTACGATTTATGATAGAACCGGGAAATATAAAGACGCTTTTCAGGATACCGAAACATTAAAATTCAGATTTACCGACGAGCAAAATGCCGAAAAACGAAAAGAAGAATTCAAAAATTCCGGAGATGCCGCTATGCTTTCGATTTTAGATACTTTAAGTAATGATTTTGTATTGTACTCTGAAAAAGCACCGGATTTAGATATTAAAGACAAACTATCCTCAAAATTAAATCATTTTCTCGAAGCACAAAACTATAAAAAACTCGGCATAGACAAAGCTGAGATTGATGCGGCAAAGGTTTCGGTAAATATTGAAACAAAAACACTTACCGAAGAAGGCGAAAAAGTAAGTTCTGCCGAACTCGGAATTGCAATAGGTTTCATTTCCGCTTTTATTATTTATATGTTCATTTTTATGTACGGTGTGCAGGTAATGAAAGGAGTTATTGAAGAAAAAGTTAATCGTGTTGTCGAAATTCTGATTTCTTCGGTAAAACCCTATCAACTGATGGCAGGTAAAATTATAGGAATTGCAATGGTTGCATTAACACAATTTATTCTTTGGGCCGTTCTTACCGGGATAATTGTCGGTTTTGTATATTTTGCTTTCGGCGAAAGTATAATGCCGCAAGGGCAGGATTTGAGCCAAATTCAAAATATGTCTTCTGCACAAATTGAAAATATGGTCGGAAACAGTCAGTTTTCGGAAGTTATTTTAGGACTTATAAACTTTAACTGGTTTGCAATGATCGGTACATTTTTAATGTTCTTTGCCGGAGGATACCTGCTTTATGCTTCACTATTTGCCGCAATAGGTGCTGCCGTTGATAACGAAACCGACAACCAGCAGTTTATGCTTCCGGTAACCGTTCCTCTCATTTTGGCAATTGTTGCCGCACAAGGCATTATAAAGAATCCGGACGGAGTTTTGGCATTTTGGTTTTCGATAATTCCGTTTACTTCGCCTATTATTATGCCTTTGCGTGTTGCCGTAGGAAGATATGAAATTTGGGAACTTGCTCTGTCAGTCGGTCTTTTAATTGCAACATTTTTGGCAACAGTTTGGCTTGCCGCAAAAATTTATAAAGTCGGTATTTTAATGTACGGGAAAAAAGTTTCGTATAAAGAGCTTTGGAAATGGCTTAAATACAAATAGTTATATGAAAAAACCGGAATTATTGCTTCCCGTCGGAAATACCGAAACTTTTTATGCCGCACTTGAAGGCGGTGCCGATGCCGTATATCTCGGGCTAAAAAATTTTAACGCCAGAGGACGTGCCTTAAATTTTTCAAACCGTCAAATTCCGGCTTTAATTGATTTGGCTCACAAAAAAAATTGTAAAGTTTACATTACTTTAAATACGGTAATAAAAAATAAAGAACTCCCGGAACTCCTTGACGTTTTGGATTATCTCCAAAATATAAAACCCGATGCCGTAATTATTCAAGATTGGGGAGTTTATCACATAATTAAAAAATATTTTCCGACACTTACGGTTCACGCAAGCACGCAAACGGCAAATCACAACAGCTCCGGAGCAATTTATTCTTACGAAAAAGAATTTGAAAGAGTAATTTTGGCAAGAGAACTGACTTTAAAAGAAGCCGAACAGGTAAACAAAAAAAGCAAAATTGAAACCGAAGTTTTTATACACGGAGCATTGTGTTATTCGTTTTCCGGAATGTGCCATTTCAGTTCTTATCTCGGAGGACACGGAGCAAATCGAGGAATTTGTTCGCAAGTTTGCCGAAGAAGTTTCGATACGGGCAAAGAAAATAAATATTTCTACAGCTTAAAAGACAACCAACAAATTGAAAATATTCATAAGCTGATTGATGCCGGAATCAATTCTTTAAAAATTGAAGGACGTTTAAAATCTTCCGATTACGTTTACAAAGTAGCAAAAGCATACAGAGCTGTAATTGACGACAAAGAAAATCTTCCTTATGCACAAGAACTTTTAAAAACCGAAACGGGCAGAAAAAAAACAAGCTGGTTTTTGGGAAATGATTTAAGCGATGCCGTAACTTACGAAAGTCCGAATACAGGATTATTTCTCGGTAAAATTCAAAAAATCAGCAAAAAAGGGTTTGCTTTCGATTGTAACTTCGATTTACATAATGATTTCAGAATAAGAATAAAACACCCGAAAAAAGACGAGCAGATAAATTTAAAAGTAAGAGATTTTACTCAAACCGGAAAAACCGTTACCGTAAATGCCGAAGGAAAATTTCCTTTAAACGGCAAGGTATTTTTATCGGGTATAATCGAAAGGAAATTTTCATCGAAACTTCCGGAAAGAAAAACCGATATTCGTTTCGGCATTCCTTACGGAAAAAAGAAAAATATTATAAAATCGTTTTACAAACCGCAAAAAAAGACAAATTTTACCCTGTTCGTAAAAATAGATAATTTGGCTTGGATGAGAAAGATACGATTTGATGAAATTGACAATGTTATTTTTTCTTTTAAGGAAAAAGATTTAGAGAATTTAGATATCGAAGCAGGATTTATTCAAAAATTTAAGCATAAAATTTGGATTGAATTTCCGCATTTTATTCCGGAAGGAAAAATTGAGTTTTATAAAAAAACAGCAAAAAAATACGGCGAAAAAGGCTTAAATAAATTCTTTTTAAGTCATATTTCACAAAAACTCCTTCTGCCGAAGAATACAATATTTGCCGGAAACGAAAATATGTATGCCTATAACGATGCGGCAATTGATTTTTTTATTTCGGAAAAGGCAAAATTAATTACATATCCGGTTGAAAACGATGAGGAAAATATTTTTTCATACAAAAATAAAAACGGCATAATGCCCGTATATTTTTATCCGCGACTGTTTATTTCGCGAATGCCGATTAAAATTAAGGAAGAAGAACACTTTAAAGACGATACCGGAAATACTTTTCACAAAATTGTAAGAGACGGAATTACATATACGGTTCCCGACATTCCGGTTTCCTTTCTGCAATACGTAAACAAATTTAAACAAACGGGTTTTAAAAATTTTCTTATTGATTTAAGCTTTGAAAAACCTTCGGGCAACCGTATAAACACATTGATAAAACGATACAAAAACTCGCAACAAATTCAACCTTCGGTTAATTTTAATTATAAGCGAACTTTGAAATAGTATTGCAATATAATGTTCAACATCTCCGATGTTGTGTTCTTATTCTACGAATGTTACACAGGTTGCACCCGTGATTATTATTGTTGAACCGCTTTGCGGTTTTTAATATATTCTTCCATATTTTACCGGAGTTAATATTTTAAAAGTTATAAATACAAAAATATTACGAAAACCCCTTGAATTTATTATTATTTAGGACTTTTTAAATACTGTTTTTTATATTTACTCTAAAATGAATATATTTACAAAAAATAACTCCGAAGGAGTTAAATAACAATAAACTGATGTGTAACTTCAGAAAAAAGGTAAAATCATATTATGAACTCTGAAAGAGTTCAACTGCTGATTCAAAACAAAATGTCAACATATACCCAAATTTTATATCAAATTGTTTTTTCAACAAAAAACCGAGAAAAAGTTCTGAATAAAGAACATAAAGAAAAGTTGTTCCGATATATTTGGGGCTTATTAAAAAATAAAAAATGTATTTTATATCAAATTAACGGTGTTGAAGATCATTTGCATATTGCAACTCACATTCACCCCGTAATTTCCGTATCATCTTTGGTTAAAGACATTAAAATTGCATCATCAATTTGGATAAAAGAACAGAACTTATTTCCGGATTTTAAAGCTTGGCAAAGCGGCTACGGAGCTTTTACATATTCCTTAAAAGAAATGAAAAATTTAATAAATTATATAAAAAATCAAGAAGAACACCACAAAAACATAACATTTCGCGAAGAATACATTAATTTATTAAATGAACATCAAATTAATTTCGATGAAAAATATTTGTTGTGAATATTACAAAAACTCGCAACAAATTCAACCTTCGGTTAATTTTAATTATAAGCGAACTTTGAAATAGTATTATTTTATCTGTAAAATCATTTTTTTGTTGTAAATTTGATAAAACAGAATTATTAACAATTAAAATTTACAACTATGGTACTGAAAGTTATTGAATTAATGGCAAGCTCGGAAAAAAATTGGGAAGACGCAACAAAAAAAGCTGTAGAAAAAGCAAGCAAATCGGTAAACAAAATTAAATCAGCTTGGGTCAAAGATCAAACTGTAATCGTAAAAGATAATAAGGTTACGGAATTCAGAGTTAATGTTAAGGTTAGCTTTGTGGTTGATTAACAGTTTTTTATCCTGAACAGAAAGCACTTTCAAAACATATTTGGAGGTGTTTTTTTATGCATTGACAGTCATCGTAAATTAAAAGGTAATTGTTAATTAAGCAATTCATCTGATGACTTGCAGACAAAACTATTAGAAATTTGCTGTTTAAAATTATATTTCAAAATTTAAAATTTGAATAAAATATTAATACTTTTGTCAACTTATGAAAGAAAATCAAGAGGATAAAAGAGTAAATATCAAATCCACACGCGGCGTAGAAACATTATTGGGAGACCCTAAAAAAGCAATACGCAGAATTTCGGGACCGATGATTATTGCAATGTTGGTTCAGACACTTTATAATATTGTTGACGGAATTTGGGTTGCGGGATTAGGCTCTGACCGCTTAGCTGCAGTCGGTTTGTTTTTTCCGGTTTTTATGATTATCATTTCTCTGGCTTCGGGTATCAGTGTTGGCGGAAGTTCGGCAATTTCGCGTAAAATTGGTGCTAAAGATAAAAGACAAGCCGATACGGCTGCGGGGCATACCCTTTTTATGGGAATTGTTATTGCCGTTTTAATTACGATTATTGTTTTACCGCTTTTGAGAAATATTTTTCTTTCGATGGGTGCAGAAATTTCAGTCGTTGACTTAGTTGTTAATTACGGGAAAATTATTATCGGCGGAACTATTATATTGGTTTTTAATAATATAGCAAGCGGCATATTGAGAGGAGAAGGTGATACGAAACGTGTGATGTATGCTATGGGTTTGGGTTCAATATTGAATATTATTCTTGATCCTTTATTTATTTATACCTTGAATATGGGAATTAACGGGGCTGCTTGGGCAACTTTGGTTTCTATGTCTGTTACTTCGTTTCTGGCATTTTATTGGCTGTTTATAAAAAAGAATACATATATCAGTTTTCATTTTAATGTTTTAAAATTTAACGGAAAAATTATAAAAGAAATTTTGCGCGTAGGTGTGCCGGCTTCATTAGCTCAAATGTCAATGGCATTAGCTATTTTTCTGCTGAATACTTTTATTATTAAAACTGACGGAACAGACGGTGTAGCCGTATTTACAAGTGCATGGCGTATTATTATGCTGGGATTGGTTCCTTTGCTGGGTATTTCAATAGGAGTAACTGCAGTTACCGGAGCTGCTTTCGGTGCTAATAATTCGATTAAATTAGCTTCAGGTTATTTTTACGGAATTAAAATCGGTTTTTTAATTGAACTTATTATTGTTTCTCTTATTTTTATTTTTGCAGCACAATTGACTTATTTATTTACTTATTCCAAAGATACGGTTCATATTTCAGGAACTTTAATAAGAACTCTTCGGCAATTAGTGTGGTTTTTACCGACAGTTCCTCTCGGTATGTTAACATCATCGATGTTTCAGGGCATAGGAAAGGGTGAATACTCATTAATTATAACTATTACGCGAACACTTGTGTTCCAAATATTGTTCAGATGGTTTTTGGGAATTCATTTAGGACTCGGATTAAGCGGTTTATGTTGGGGTGTTGTTTCGGGAAATATTACTGCTTCGTTAATTGCTGTTACTTGGGGACAATTTACAATACGAAATATAAAAATGAAATTAAAACCGATTAATTCTCTTTCTAAATAGGGCTTCCTGAAAAACACTAATGTATTTGTATTTCAGTTATTTATAAGGTTATTTACATATACAAATGCAAGGTTTTTGATTGATTATACACTATTTTCTTGTATTTGTGTAAAATAACTTTAGCTGCCCACAGGCACATCATCTTTCAAATTTTTCTTATTTCGCAGTATTTATATACGACTTCAAACGAAAAACTTGAAATCTAATGCACCTGTGAGCTTTTCAGCAGACCCTATTTAAATTTCCCGCCATAGTTTTTATTTTTTTATATGTGCAAGAATCCAATCCGAAATTTCTTTTAAAGCAACAGGTGAAAATGTTTGTTCAATTTTGGCATATTCTGCCGGAGAGCCGGTTTTGCACTCTTGAAAAAGATGATTTAAATTCGGTAAAATAATTGTTTTAAAATCTGTATTTCCTGCTCTGTTTAATGCTTTTTTTACAGCTTTTTCATTAGCGACAGGCGGTACCTGCATATCTTTTTCGCCGAATAATGCCAGAACGGGGCAAGTAACTTTTTCAAGTGTTTCAGCAGGATTATAAGTTAAAAAATATCTGAACCATGGACTTATTAAGATATCTGTTTGCTTATTGATAAGCATTTTTAACTTATTCTGAGATAATTTTACGGTGTCTTTTTGTTTTTTAAGTTCTGCGTATAATAAGTTGTTAATTTTATGTTTTAATAAAAA
>JAJRUH010000013.1 GCA_024277895.1 Bacteroidota bacterium
AAAATCAATTATGTCAACGCATTATTTTAAACCTTTAGTACCTGACAATTTTTATCACATTCTTAACAGAGGAAATGATAAAACAAAAATCTTTTTCAAAAAAGAAAATTATGATTATTTCCTAAAAAAATACGATGCTTATCTTTCTGATTACCTGACAACTTACGCTTATTGTTTGCTCGGAAATCATTTTCACTTATTAGTAAAACTAAACACTACTGCACAAATATTGAAAAAAGCAAAAGAACTTGATGATATTCCTAAACAACTTTCCGAGTTTCTGAAACTTGGAAAGTCCGATTTGTCGGAAATTGCAGGATTAATAATCAGTAATCAATTTCGTAAGTTTTTTATGTCTTATGCAAAAGCTGTTAACAAACAAGAAAACAGAACAGGAAGTTTATTTCAAAAAAATTTTGAACGACTAATAGTCGAAAATCTGAAATATCTCAATAATCTTATTCAATACATACATTTAAATCCTGTTCATCATAATTTTACGGACGACTATAAAGATTATCCGTACAGTTCGTACGAAAGAATTATGATACCCAAAGTTACAAAATTACCAAAGCAAGAAATTCTTGAAAACTTTAACGGAAAAGAAAATTATATTAAATTTCACACAGAAAAACACTCCTTTAACATTATTGAAAAATATATCGTTGAATAAACCTTAACCCGACTTTCCGAGTCTTGAAGACTCGGAAAGTCTAAAACCGGAAAAAATGAAAAAATCAATTCTCATATTATTTTTATTCACAACAATAAGTTTATTTTCACAACAAGTTGATTTACGGAAAATTGAACCTCCGAACTGGTGGATAAATATGAACAATTCCAAACTTCAACTAATGGTTTACGGTAAAAATATTTCGCTTACTGATGTTGTAATAAATTCAAAAAAAATAATTCTTAAAAAAGTTTCAAAAGTTCAAAATCCTAATTATCTTTTTGTTGATTTAGAAATACAAAAAGATGCAAAACCGGGAAATTTTGATATTTTATTTAAAACAAGAAACAAAACAAAAGCAAAATATACTTATAAACTTGCCGAAAAGCCAAGTCGAAAAAGAGGTTTTTCAAGTTCCGATTTAATTTATTTATTGATGCCCGACCGATTTGCAAACGGAAATCCCGAAAATGACAACCCGAAAAAGGACTTTCCAAGTTTTAAAAACTTGGAAAGTCTAAACAGACAAAACCCTGACGGCAGACACGGCGGCGACATACAAGGCATAATCAAAAATCTTGACTACATACAAGATTTAGGTGCAACGGCACTTTGGATAAACCCGACTCTCGAAAATAACAACCCTTCATACTCATATCACGGCTATGCAATTACCGATTTTTACAAAACCGACCCCAGAATGGGAACAAATGCCGATTATAAAAAACTGTCCGATGAACTTCACAAAAAAAATATGAAATTGATTATGGATATGATTTTTAATCATTGCAGCGAAAATCATTGGTGGATGAAAGATTTGCCTTCGGATGACTGGATAAATACTAATAAAAATTATCACACAAATTACAGAGGCAGTACAATAATGGATCCTCATGCATCACAATACGACAAAAAGAAATTTTCGGAAGGATGGTTCGTTTCATCAATGCCCGATTTAAACCAACATAATCCGTTTTTGGCAAATTATCTCATTCAAAACAGCATTTGGTGGATTAATTATGCCGATTTAGACGGCATTCGTATGGACACTTACCCCTACCCGTTTAAAGATTTTATGCAAAAATGGGCAATACGCCTGCATAATGAATTTCCGGATATTACCCTGCTCGGTGAAACTTGGCTGCACAAAGTTCCTTACACGGCATATTTCAGCGGAAACAGTCCGATTTCAGGTAATTATAACTCCCATCTCGATTGCATTACTGACTTCCCTCTGTATTATGCAACAAAAGCCGCTTTTAACGAAAAAGAAGGTTGGAATGAAGGACTTTTACGAATTTACAACATTTTTGCACAAGATTTCCTCTATGCAAAACCCGAAAATAATGTAATTTTTCTTGATAATCACGATTTAGACCGCTATTTTTCCGATGTCGGAGAAAATATGAATAAATTTAAACTCGGAATTACGGTTTTACTTACGGCAAGAGGAATTCCCGTCATTTATTACGGAACCGAAATTTTGAAAACAGGTTTTGAACACGAAGGACACGGACATATTCGCACCGATTTTCCGGGAGGTTGGAAAGAAGATAAAATAAATGCTTTTACCGAAACAGGCAGAACAAAAAAGCAAAACGAAGCATTTAATTTTGTAAGAAAATTAGCAAAATACAGAAAAACAAGCAAACCGCTTACCGAAGGTAAATTTTTGCATTTCATACCCGAAAACAATGTTTATGTTTATTTCAGATATACTAAAAATAAAGCAGTTATGATACTTTTAAATAATAACGACACAGAAAAACGAACCGTTAATTGCAAACGTTTCTCCGAAATATTAAACAGTTATAAAACCGGAACAGATATTTTTACCGGCAAAATTTACAATCTTGATAAAATTGAATTAAACAAAAAATCGGCTTTAATTCTCGAATTAAAAAACTAAAATTACCTTTGCATATCTCAAATAAAAAACAAAAAGTATGAAACTCTTAATGATATTTGCCGAAAAATTCTCATACACGCCTACCGTAAAAACAATTGAAGATGCCGAAGAACACACCGAAAGCAAAACATTTGAAAACGCACTTATCGGCTTTATTCAGGTTGAAGAACACGACACAGAAAAAGAAATATTGAAAGTTGAAAAAAATCTTGTCAAAAACTTAAAATGGGGTGCCAGAAAAAACAATACAAATTTTGTTGTATTACATTCATTTGCACACCTTTCAGAAAGCAAAGCATCACCCGAATTTACGAAACAAGTTTTTGAATTAGCTGAAAAACGCTTAAAAAATGCCGACTACGACACTGCTCAAACTCCGTTCGGATATTTTCTGGATTTAGACGTAAAAGCTCCCGGATTTTCGCAAGCTCGAATGTTTAAAAGTTTCTGACAAACTTAAACATATAAAAAGTCCGACAATTCTTGAAAACTGTGTCGGACTTTTTTTATACGGTAAAATCCTATTTATAAGTTTCAATTCGCTTTTCAATATCTTCAATTTGCGATTGCAAATTTTTATCATAAGTCAATTGATCTTTAATAACTTTATCGGCATACAAAACCGTAGCATGATTTTTTCCGCCGATCTCCGCACCGATGGTTGAAAGTGAATATTTTGTAAATTTTTTTGCAAAATACATCGCAATTTGCCGTGTTTGAACAATTTCACGTTTTCTGTTTCGGGATTGTAATGCTTCCTGAGTAATATTAAAGTAATCACAAACAACTTTTTGAATGTGTTTTATGGTAATTTCCTTTTTCGGTTTTTGAGCCAACCTGTCAATCTTTGATTGGGCAAATTCAAAAGTTATTTCTTCTTTCATTAAAGTTGCATAAGCCAATAATGAAATTAATGCACCTTCTAATTCTCGAATACTTCCGGTAATATTTTCTGCTGTATAATTTATTATTTCAGAAGATATTTCAATACCTTCTTTTTCGGCTTTCTTACTCAAAATAGCTACACGTGTCTCAAAATCAGGTGCCTGCAGTTCCGTTGTCAATGCCCATTTAAATCTTGATATCAATCGGTCATCCAAACCCTTTAATTCAGACGGAGCTCTGTCTGAGGTTAAAATAAGTTGTTTCCCTGATTGATGAAGATGATTAAAAATATGAAAAAATGTATCCTGAGTCCCAGGTTTTCCGGCAAATTCATGAACATCATCAATAATCAAAACATCAATCATTTGGTAAAAATGTAAAAAATCATTTCTGGTATTTTTTCTTGCAGCATTTGTAAATTGCATTTCAAAGCGACGTGCAGAAACGTAAAGAACAATCTTTTTTTCACCGAAATTTTCTTTTACTTCAATTCCTACGGCTTGTGCAACATGCGTTTTTCCCATTCCGGATTTACCCCAAATAAACATAGGATTATACGGATTATTCCCGGGTTGCGAACCAATCATTTTACCGGCTGCAACTGCAATATTGTTACATTTTCCTACAACTAAATTATCAAAACAATAGTTATTATTCAAATGTGAATCAACATGCACTTTCTTAATGCCCGGTAACAAATCGGGATGTATAGGATTTTTACTTTTTAAAGGCACTTTAACTGAAGGATTTGCCAAATTGGCACCGTTATTTCCGGGATATAAAATTTTTGAGTTCGTAAAATTTGCATTATCAATAATAATGCTGTATTTTAATTTTGCATTGCTTCCGAGTTCTTTTTTTAATACTTTCTTAAGCAAATCGATATAATGTTCTTCTAAAAATTCATAAAAAAATTGGCTGGGAACATTTATGGTCAGAACATTATTTTCAATCTTTTCGGGGATAATAGGCTTAAACCATGTATTGAAAGTTACATCAGGTAGATTATCTTTTATTACAGTCAAACAATTTTGCCAAATTTCTTTATGGTTTTCAATCATGTTTCTTTTGAAGTTTTGAAATTAATAACTTTTTATTTTTTGGATTTGTAAATTTGGGAAAATATTTTCACTTAAAAAAATTCATTTTCACTTGTATTTTTAATTTATTTCATATTAGTATTATTTTCAACAATTTAATCCCGAAAAAAATATTTAAAAATATTCTCATAATTATATTTTGTTATAAATCAGATATATAAGAGATAATAATTGTTAATTAATTGTTAATAAGTTACTTATTAAAGATTGACTTTTAGCCGGTATTATTGACTAAAAGACAAGTTATCATTAAGCTGAATTTCTTAACAAACTACACCCTAAAGTATTAAAAAATTAAGCAGATATTTCAGTCTCTTATTCCTTTATATGTTTACGAGATTTATTTTAACGCAATAACTTGCAATAAAATATAAAATTGATAATTTAAAATACCTTAAATTTTAAATGAAAAATTATATGTAAAATTTACATATAATCAAAGATTTATAAATTTTGTTAAAGCTAATCTCTTATTAAACTTCCGTTGTTTACAGCAGCATATTTTCTTTTTGATTAGGTTCAACAAAAGCAGCTATTCTATCCTCCGATACTGTAGAATTGAGATTTCTTTGCAACATGCCCGCTTTTAGGCTTTTCTCCTATTGCAAATTTAAATGCCTTTTCAATACCTAATTCACGAACATTAAATCTTAAATCGCTGAACAAACAAGGCATAATATCGCCGTTTGCCGTAAGCCGCAATCTGTTACAAATACTGCAATTACCGCCGATACCGCCGTTTACTACCGAGAAACTGCCTGTTTCCAAATTCATTTCGTTGATATATCTTATTTGCAGATTATTATTTTTACATAACTCGGCAACATCTCTTGCATCGGGTTCATCGAAAGATTTTTGAACAACGCAGTTTATTTTTATAGGATTAAGCCCGGCTTTTTTAGCTGCCTCAATACCTTTGAAAACTTGCGTTATGTCTCCTGTTCTCGTAATTTTTCGATATTTTTCGGGATTTATGGTATCCAAACTGATATTTACTCTGTGCAAACCGGCATCTGCAAGTTGTTGAGCATATTTATCCAAAAAAATTCCGTTTGTCGTCATCCCGAAATCTTTAATCCCGTCAATTTCGGCAATCATTCTTATCAAATCAACAATTCCTTTTTTCACGAGAGGTTCGCCGCCTGTAATTCTGATTTTATCAACACCTTGACTTACCGCATATTTTACGACTTCAACAATTTCTTCAAATCTTAAAATATCTTTATGTTGCATTAATTCTACGCCTTCGGCAGGCATACAATACACGCATCTTAAATTGCAACGGTCTGTTACCGAAATTCTTAAATAATTTATTTTTCTGTTAAATCTGTCGTACATCAACAAGGTCTCCTTTTTTTAATGTGTCAACGCCCACGAGATATGAAATAATTCCGTCAGCAAACGAAAGTGAATGGATATGAGCAGAGCCGTGATATTCAAGAGGAACAACTTCTCCGTTTACGATATTTATCGGAATAAACGCCTTTCTTGCTGTTCTTTTTCTCTTAAAATCTTTTGCAAGAGGAAGTTTGATTTCGGGAATCTTATATTCGTGCCCCGACATTCCGTATAAAAAAGGTTTTGCCAGCAATTCAAACTGAACAAATGAAGAAACGGGATTTCCGGGTAAACCGAAACAAAATTTTGTATCGGATTTTCCGAAAGTAGTTGGTTTTCCGGGTGTAACGGCAATACTGTCGAACAGAATTTTTATGCCTGCTTTTTTCAAAACTTCCGGTACGAAATCAAATTCACCTACGGAAACTCCGCCTGAAAGTATAAGAACATCGTTTTCCGACAGTGCTTTGGTAACTTTTTCGTAAGTATCTTCGTACGTGTCTTTGGCTATTCCGTAATAAGCGGGATTACAACCCATTGTTTTTGCCTGAGACATAAGCTGATACGAATTACTGTTTCGTATTTGTGAAAGTCCGGGTTTTTTATCCGGCTCAGTAAGCTCGTCGCCGGTGGAGATTATTCCTATTTTAACTTTCTCATAAACAAGAACCTCGGTATAACCTACGGATGCAAATACGGCAATATGCTGCGGTTTTATAATTATTCCTTTTTTCAGCACGGTTTGCCCGAGTTTTACGTCTTCAGCACGATATGCAATATTTGTTTTAGATTGTTTTCTCTTGATTATAAGCTTGTTATCTTTAATCTCAGTATATTCGACCATCACAATTGTATCGGCACCTTCGGGAACCGGAGCACCTGTCATAATTTGAGTGCATTGCTCTTTCCCTACTATTTTTTCGGGTGTTTGCCCTGCCTGAACGGTTTCAATAATTTCAAGCGGCATATCTAAATCGTCTGCTTTGCAGGCATAACCGTCAACTGCCGATTTATCAAAAGGCGGCATTTCAATATCAGATTTTACGTCTTCCGCCAAAATTCTGTTTACCGAATTTAAAAACGAAACTCTTTCCGTTCCTTTTACAACTATTGAGTTCTTTACTATTTTATATGCTTCTTCAAATGTTATCATTTTTGTTTTAATCTTTCAATTTATTATATTTTCCTACAAGAGTCTAAGTTTCACACAGATAACACAAATTTCACGGAAAATACTTAAATCATTCTCTGTTAAATTACAGTCTGCCGACAGGCAGATAACCGTAGAAACAGCCGCAAACTATCTCTGCGTTTTGTTCAATTTGTGAAAAAATTTCTTTGCGGTATTGTAAACTGCTTTATCAAATTCCTGCTCCAATTCGTCAAAAGCGTTCAGCATATTTTTTCCGTCTTCGGTCAAAACCGTTTTTCCTCCGTCTTTTCCGCCTCGTTTTTTTTCGGTTATTGCAAATTCCAAAATGCTTTCGGCATTTTTAATATCTCCCCACGCTTTTCGGTAGCTGATGTTATTTTTATTTGCTGCCGCCTGTATAGAACCCTCATTATCAATATCTTTCAATAGAGATAATACTTTTTTTCCTAAAATCTCAGTACCGTTTTTTTTTGTCAGCCAAAATTTATAGTTTAAAAAAATATCAAAGTATTTTGAACCTTTTGAACCTGCCATCAAATATATTTTTCAACAGGCAAATATAAACATAAGGTATAAACCGGCTTAACTTTTTTTAATAAATTTCACCGAATTTGCTTTAAAACTTATCCAAATATTTTTCCCTTCGCTTAATTCCAACTTCATAAACGATTCATTTGTAATACGAACAGACACTTTAATTCCCGCATCAACAAGAATTTCTTGCCCGTGTACGGAAGGTATAATACTTTCAACTTTACCTTTAAAATTATTTACGGCACTCGATTCTTGTTTATTCTGTGAAATAATAACAGTTCCGCTCGGAATCATCAAATAACCTTCACAATTTTTTTTATGCGTTTGTGCTCGAATTATAATCTTATTATCTGTTAAAACTTCATTTTCCGATATATATTTTGCTTTATAAAAATTCTTTATACCTGTAAAAGCAGCAACAAATTCGGATTTAGGATGATTAAAAATATCGCTTGGTTTTCCTTTCTGAACAAGCTTGCCGGAATTAATTACCGCTATTTTATTCGCCAAACTCAAAGCTTCTTCATAATCGTGTGTAATATGAATGACTGTCAGACCTTCCTTATTCAAATTTCGCAATAAATTTCTCAAATTATCTCTTAGTATTACATCTAAAGCAGATAAAGGCTCGTCAAGAAGCAATAACTCGGGTTCGGTCATTAAGGTTCGAGCCAAAGCTACCCTTTGCAACTCACCGCCGGAAAGTTCCGGTGTTTTTCTGTGAAGAAGATGTAAAATTTCTGTTTTCTTTGCCTTTTCAAGAACTTTATTTTTTATTTCTTGCTTTGAAAAGCCTTTTTTTCTGACGGGATAAGCAATGTTATTAAAAACATTCAAATGAGGAAAAACAGCATAATCCTGAAATACAATACCTATTTTTCTTTTTTGGATACTGTAATTTGTAATATCTTCTTTATTAAAAAATATTTTTCCGGCATTCGGTTTTATTAATCCGCTTAATAATTCTAAAATAACGGATTTCCCGGCACCGGATTCTCCCAATATGACATAATAATCTCCTTTTTCAACTTTTAAAGAAAAATCTTTCAGAGAAAAATCATCGAATTTGATATGTATATTTTTCAGTTCAAGCATTTACCTTGATTTATTTTTTCCTATATGTTTTTTTTTATTCACCGACAAACGAAACAGAATAAAAATAATAATACAAATACTTATAAAAACAACTGAAACCGGTCGCGCATATTTTAATCCGAACGATCCGAAACGATCATAAATTAAAACCGGTGTAGTCATCGGGTGATATGCAACAATTACAACGGCCCCGAATTCGCTCATTCCTCTTGCAAACATCATAACCAAACCCGAAACAATATTACGCCACGCCAAAGGAAGTGAAATTGTAAAAAACACTCTTACCTGTGATACTTTTAAACTTAATGCAGCATGTTCCAAACGAACAGGCACGAATTTAAAACCGTCGTGTGCTGCGTTAATCAAGAAAGGAACACTTACAAAAGCCATAGCCAAACCTATGCCTACAGGATGTCCGACGAAATTCAATCCGACGGAATCTGCTGCTTTTCCGATTACAGAATCTCTTGAAATTATTCCTAAAATTGCTATACCGGCTGCTGTATGCGGAATTACAATAGGTAAGTCGATTATACCGAGAATTAATTTCTTCAGGAAAAAATCTTTTCTTGCCAATAACCAAGCAAAGGGAATTGAAATAACAGCAAAAAATAGTGTTGTAAGCATTGAAATACTTATTGTTAACCCTATGCTGTTTCGAACTTCAGTGTCCTTAACCGTTTCAACAAGTTCATTCGGAGTAGTTGCCGCAAACATTCCGACTAAAGGACCGATTATAAAAAGCAAAACCAATCCGCTGAGTATCAAAAAAATAATATGAAATAAATTAAACTTCAATATCTAATCGTTTTTGCTTATGAAAAATGTCGGATTAACAGTTATCATTACATAAAACCAATTATTCCAAAGATTTTTATTGCCTCCTTTAATTATCTCAAGACTTTTACTTCCGCAAATATATGAATAACCTGTTTCGAGACTAATATCATCGGAAAATTTTTGTTTATAAACAAAGTCTATTTCCTGTCCGAGAAATTTATCAATTACATTTTCGTTGTAAATATAATTATTCTGAAGCATAAAATAATGATACTCAGCCGACAGATTAGCTGCCTTGTTAAAACTAACAGTTGTTTTTAAATAGCTGTCAATTAAGCCTGCCCCTTTCGTTGTTGACGGAATATTGAAATAATCAATACGCCCGTTGAATTTATGCCTTGCTCCGTATAAAATATCGAATGCTTTATTTGTAGTAGTCATTGAATCTGATGCGTTATTTCCGCTTTTTATTTCATTTCCGGCAGTAATTTTCATCTTTTCGGTAATTCTGTACCAGAAATTTAAATTTGAATAAAAAGCTCTTATATTTTGACCGGTTTGCAGTTTACCTGTTTGAGAAAAAACTCTTCCCGTAATTTTAAAATTTTCATTTTTATATGAAGATATTATACCACAGGTAAATCGAAAATATTGTGCTTCAGGATTAATAATATCTTGAAATCCGTCGGCAATATTTAAAGATGTAACTGAAATTTTATTAAATTTCTTACTTATACGAAAAATATTTAGTGTTTTATAAAACGACCCCGAGAAAGCATAATCTGTACCGAATTTATTTTGAAAAGACTGATTCCAAGCAGACAGAAAATCCGCAAGCCATTCTTTATTTTTATACTTAATTTTCAAAGCATCGTGAGCCGCACCTATTTGGTTCCAATTTACGGGAGAAATAAGTCTGCTGTTATCATATTTCAATTTTTGTCTGCCGAATTTTACCGACCAATAATTATCAATTTTTATTTTCACCCAAGCTTCGTTTAAACCGACTGAAGCAATATCTTTTTTCCAAACTTGATCGCCCCAAACTCTGAAATCGAATACCGAAATTTTTGTTTCTATTTTATCCTTTCTGAATAAAAAATTTAAACGGGTTCGTTGTGAAACAAAAACAGCCGAAGTTGTTGAATCGTTACGCAGTGTTCCGTATCCGTTTCTTAATTCAAATCTGGGTCTTATAACAGGCTGAATTTCAACTTGTGCCGAAGAAATAAAATTTACAGTCAGAAAAACAAAGAAAAAAATCGGTTTAATTTTCATTTTTTTAAGAGTTCTGTTTATTAATTATTTTTCAAAGCAAATTTTTTAAGATTTTCGGGAATTTTATCAAAAGTTTCACTTACGGATGGGATTAATGAAGCCTGACCGTTTTCTTTCATTATTTTCATTCCTTTATCTTTACTTAACAAAAATTGCAAAAATTTTACTGCCAAATCGGGATTTGGTGCATTTTTCGGAATTGTAATACCGTAAACCATCGGAGAACCTTTTTTTGTAATACTTTCATAAGGGGTTTTTCCGGAAATATTTACGCTTACAGTTTTATAATACTTTTCTAATTGAGGATTTTTAAGATTTACAGAATCCGGTAATATTAAATATTTTAAATTGTGTTGCTGAGCAACCGACCTATACAGAAAAATATAATCAAGAGAATGAGATTCGAGTAATGCCAATAAATCAGTTTCTTTCGGACGGATATAATTGTCATCTTTTGCTATAATCTTTTCGGTAAAATTCTTTATATCGTAGTATTTTTCTGCTAATTTACAGGTTAAAATTGCTCGATATCCGCAAGGATCGGAATTCGGGTCGGAACGTCCGAAAGCAACGTCCTTTTTTAAAAGAATATCATACCAATTATTTACATTAATTTCATCTGCATATCGCGACGATTGATTATAAACTATAGTCATTTCATTACTTGCAAATTTAATATTCCAATCGGCATATTTCGGAATAAGTAAATTATTAATAACCGTATAATCCGCCGATGCCATAATATCGCATTTTTTATTAAGATCAGTAATTTTACGGGCACAATTTCTGCTTCCGTCAGCTTCGAGTATTACCTTAATACCTTTATTTTCTTTTTCAAACTGTTTAGAAATTATTTTAAACGGAACGGATAAACTTCCTGCATGAAAAATTATTAATTCCCGATTTTCAGTATGTTCTGATTTTTTTTCTGTACATCCCGAAAATAAAATAATCAGTATTAAAAAAAATATTATAACGATTTTCATATTTTTCATTTCAAATATTTTTAAGGATATGCAAATATAAACATATCGGTTTAAGAAAAGTATGTTTTATATCATAACAAAATATTCTTTTATCATTTAATCACAGTTATTCATTATTATTATTTGTGAAATACATCCGTTATGTATATGTTTGCATATCGCAATTCAAGAATTAATGATTTAAACTATATATAATGCAACAAAATACATATTCAGTAACAGCAGTTAAAAATGAACCTGTACATTCATACGCAGAAGGGACAATTGAAAGAGAAAAATTATTGAAATCAATTGAAATTGCAAGAAATGAAGTTAAAGATATACCGATGATTATAAACGGTGAGGAAATAAGAACAGACAAAAAAATTGAAATCAGACCGCCTCACGATATTAAGCATTTACTCGGAAATTATCACAAAGGAGATGAAAGTCATGTAAAATCAGCAATTAATGCAGCATTAAAAGCAAAAGAAAATTGGGAAAATATGCCTTGGGAAGAAAGATCTGCGATTTTTTTGAGAGCAGCAGGTCTGATTGCAGGTCCTTATCGCACAAAATTAAATGCTGCAACTATGCTCGGGCAATCAAAAAATGTACATCAGGCAGAAATTGATGCAGCATGTGAATTAACCGATTTCTTAAGGTTTAACGTTCAATATATGAACAACATCTATTATGTTCAACCTGAATCAGATGAATTAAGAAGAAATCAATTTGACCAAAGACCTTTAGAAGGATTTGTTTTCGCCTTAACTCCCTTCAACTTTACAGCAATAGCGGGAAATTTACCTACAGCACCGGCTATGGCAGGAAATACAGTAGTTTGGAAACCTTCAAACACACAAATTTATTCAGCATCTGTATTAATGGAAATTTTTAAAGAAGCCGGTTTGCCCGACGGAGTAATTAATCTGATTTATGTTTCCGGACCCGTTGCAGGAAAAGAAATTTTTTCTCATCCTGATTTTGCCGGTATACATTTTACAGGTTCAACTAAAGTTTTTCAAAGTATTTGGAAAGAAATCGGAAATAATATTTCTAAATATAAAAGTTACCCGAGAATTGTGGGTGAAACCGGCGGTAAAAATTTCATATTGGCACATCCTTCTTCTGAACCCGTTCAGGTTGCAACTGCTTTAACAAGAGGGGCTTTTGAATATCAGGGACAAAAATGTTCTGCTGCATCACGTGCCTATTTACCAAAAAGCTTATGGAGCGAAATAATTAAAGAAATTGAATGTGATTTAAATAAAATGAAAACAGGCCCTGTTGAAGATTTTTCAAATTTTATCAATGCTGTTATTGACGAAGCATCTTTCAACAGCTTAGTGTCATATATTGAAGCAGCAAAAAAAGATACCGATACAGAAATTCTATTCGGCGGAACTTATAATAAATCAAAAGGTTATTTCATTGAACCGACAATTTTATTAACCAAAAATCCGCATTACATTACTATGGAAGAAGAACTGTTCGGTCCTGTTTTAACAATTTATTTATATGAAGACAAGGAATTTGATAACGTTCTTACTCTAATTAATAACACTTCAATATACGGTTTAACCGGTTCAATATTTTCAAAAGACAGGCGAGCGATTGAAAAAGCAAAGCAAATATTAAGACATGCCGCCGGTAATTTTTACATTAATGATAAACCTACCGGAGCTGTTGTGAACCAACAACCTTTCGGAGGAGCAAGAGGATCGGGAACCAATGACAAAGCGGGTTCATATTTGAATTTACTGCGTTGGATTTCGCCGCGCACTATTAAAGAATGTTTTCTGCCGCCGGAAAGTTTTAAATATCCGTTTTTAGGTAATATTTAACTATAAAACCAAGGGAATAAAAAAGTCATTTAAAATAATAATTTAAGAAAATAAAGAAAATGTTTAAAGAAAATACTGAAATCAACACAAAAGATAATAGTTTAAAAATTAAGGAATTACTTATGTGTTTAGAAATTTCAAAAATTAACTCGGGGGCAACAACCGGTACACATTGGTTTGAAACAAGCGGAAAGATTACAGCCTCAATAAGTCCGATTAACGGTGAGAAAATAGCTGACGTGAGAAATGCATCACCGGATGATTATGAAAAATTAATAAAAACAGCTCAAGATGCTTTTAAAGTATGGCAAAAAGTTCCTGCCCCGAAAAGAGGTGAAATTGTGCGACAGATAGGTATTGCACTCCGAAATGCTAAAGAAGATTTAGGAAAATTAGTTACTGTTGAAACAGGTAAAATTCTTCAAGAAGGTTTAGGAGAAGTTCAGGAAATGATTGATATTTGTGATTTTGCAGTAGGGCAATCCAGATTACTGAACGGTTTTACGATGCATTCAGAAAGAGAAAATCACAGATTATTCGATCAATATCATCCCGTAGGATTAGTCGGAATTATTTCTTCATTCAACTTTCCGGTTGCTGTTTGGGCGTGGAATACAATGCTGGCTGTTGTTGCCGGCGATGTTGTTATTTGGAAACCAAGTTCAAAAACACCTGTTACTGCCATTGCTGTAATGAAAATAATTCAAAATGTTTTGACTGAAAATAATATCCCTGAAGGCGTGTTTAATTTAATAATTGCCAAATCATCCGTATTAGGAGATAATTTTGCAGAAGATAAAAGAATACCGTTATTTTCGGTAACAGGTTCTACAGCCGTCGGAAAACGAATAGGAAAAATTGTCGGCGGCAGATTGGGAAAAACAATATTAGAACTCGGCGGGAATAATGCCGTTATTGTTTCGGAACATGCCGATTTAGATATGGCAATCCCTTCAATTGTTTTCGGTGCTGTAGGCACTACAGGTCAGAGATGTACATCAACAAGAAGGGTTATTGTTCAGGAAACCCGATACGAAGAAGTTAAAACAAGATTAATAAATGCCTATAAAGAAGTATCGAAGAAAATAGGTAATCCGTTAAATAACGAAACATTAGCAGGTCCTTTAATCGACAAAAATTCAGTTTCCGCATTTAAATTCGCCGTTAATAAAGTTCAGGAAGAAGGGGGCAAAATATTATTCGGGGGAGAGATTATTAAAGATAATTATGTTATTCCTTGTATTGCAGAAGCCGAGAATCATTTTGAGATTGTACAGGAAGAAACATTTGCTCCCATTCTGTATTTAATTAAATATAAAACATTTAACGAAGCAATAAGATTAAATAATAATGTACCTCAAGGATTATCATCGTCCTTATTTTCTTTAAATATGAGAGAAATTGAACAATTTACAAGTGAATCAGGTTCGGATTGCGGAATTGCCAATATTAATACAGGAACATCCGGAGCAGAAATAGGCGGTGCATTCGGCGGAGAAAAAGATACAGGCGGCGGCAGAGAATCCGGTTCCGATGCTTGGAAAGCCTATATGAGGAGACAAACTAATACTATAAATTACGGTAAAAAATTGCCTTTAGCACAAGGAATAAAATTTAATTTTTAACTGCTCTGTGTGAATAATTAAAAATCGAAACATAATTCTTTGTTTCGATTTTTTTATTACCGTACTACACTTTATGAATGGATTTATATCATAACTGCTGTTAAAATTATTAAAATATTTATATAATCCGATTATAAAATAAGCCCGGTAAACCACTAAAAAAGTTTAGTAAAAAATATATCAACAGAGTCTCCCCTGCCAAGTATTTAACTCGTTAAATCGTTTAATAATTTTCGCAACTATTTCAAAATTTTTAAGTCCGCCCCATTTGGGAGCAATAAGCATATCGGAAGGCGATTCGCTTATAAAACGTTCTATAATAATTTGAGGATTTAATAATTCAGAAAACCGCACGACAAAATCAATATATTCTTTGGCAGAAAAGAGATTAAACATCTCCGGATTTTCCGAATACTGTTTTGCCGTACGTGTTCCTTTAATAATTTGCAACTGATGAAGCTTTAAAGTTTCAAAAGGCAATTCGGCAATAATTTTTGTATGAGAAAGATTATCTTCACGCGTATCACCCGGCAAGCCCAAGATATAATGCACGCCTACGTGAATTCCCCTTCCGGCAGACATTTCCAATGCTTTTATACTTTCTTCGAAAGTATGTCCTCTGTTTATTTTTTTCAAAGTTTCGTTATTGCAGGATTCAATGCCGTATTCCAAAACTATATAATATTTTTCGGCAAGTTTTTGCAGATAATCTAAAATATTTTCATTTACACAATCGGGACGAGTGGCAATAACCAAGCCGATAACACCTTCAACGGAAAGTGCTTCCGAATAATATTTTTTAAGAGTTTGTAAATCGGCATAAGTATTTGAATATGCCTGAAAATAAGC
>JAJRUH010000014.1 GCA_024277895.1 Bacteroidota bacterium
TTTTAACGGACAATTTGATGTTGCTCAGGATTTTCAGGCATTGCTTAATTTCGGGGTAGGAACAGGGATAAAAATTGCTGATTCTCGAATGATTACAGATAACTTGAATCCTCAATTATATACAGATGAGTATGATGCAAATATTAAAATGCTGACACTTATCGACTTTTACTTAACCGCCGGTGCCGGTGCAGTATATAATATTGAAGACAACTTACATTTATCCCTTACGGTTCAGTATAACAACGGTATAATTGACGGTTGGCTGAACGGCAGTAATAAAGCTCCGTCAACCATCGGAGATTTAAACCTTAAACATAAAAATGTAGCATTCAGTCTTGCATTTTATATTGATTTGTAAAATACAGATATAAAGAATTTTAAACGCTTTCGTATTTTCGGAAGCGTTTTTTTATTCGGCACAATTTTAGTATTATTGCACATAAGCATATTTTAATTCTTATTTTTTATTTAAAGAATGGCAAAACCAAAAAAATTCGGAGCATTTTCAGGTGTTTTTACGCCTTCGGTATTGACTATACTCGGAGTTATTATGTATATGCGGCTCGGCTGGGTGGTCGGAAGTGCAGGATTGATTACCGCACTTGTAATAATAATAATTTCACATATTATTTCTGTTACAACAGGTCTGAGCATATCTTCCGTAGCAACCGATAAAAAAATTAAAACCGGAGGTATTTATTATATTTTGTCGAGAAGTCTCGGGTTTCCGATGGGAGGAGCAATAGGTATTGCTTTATTTATAGGAACAGCACTCGGAATTTCGTTATATCTTGTCGGTTTTGCCGAAAGTTTACTTGCCGTTGACAGTTTCAGAGAGTTGACACATCTCGCACAAAACGATTTAAACAGCTTCAGAATAATAGCATCGACAGCATTAATTTTATTGGTTACATTAGCATTTATAAGTACTTCACTGGCAATAAAATCTCAATATTTTATTATGGGAGCTATTGCTTTATCCTTAATTTCAATTGTTGCCGGCATTTTTACAGGTACCGGTGTCATATCTCATACAGTATCAATTACACCACTCAGAAACGGCGTAAGTACGGCAGAAATTTTCGGAGTTTTTTTTCCGGCTGTAACCGGTTTTACGGCAGGTGTTGCTATGTCCGGCGATTTAAAAAATCCCGAAAAAGATATTCCGAGAGGAACTTTGGCGGCAATTGTTGTCGGTTTTATTGTCTATGTCGGATTAGCAATTTTGTTTGCGTTTTTCGTTGACAGAAATTTATTGGTAAATGATTATAATTTTCTTTTAAAAGTTTCTTTATATGCTCCTTTAGTCCTTGCCGGAATATGGGGTGCAACACTTTCTTCAGCCCTCGGAGGCATACTCGGCGGACCGAGAATTTTACAGGCAATTGCCAAGGACAAAATTATGCCGAATATTTTTGCAAAAGGTTACGGTGTTTCAAATGAACCTCGCAATGCTTTAATTTTAATATTTATAATTGCCGAAGGCGGAATATTAATCGGAAATTTAAACACCATTGCCGAAGTGGTTTCAATGTTTTATTTAGCATCTTACGGTTTTATTAATTTGGCATTTTTTCTTGAAAATTGGGCAAGTACCGATTTTCGACCAACCTTCAAAGTAAAAGGAATAATCGGTTTAACAGGTTTTATTGCAAGTTTTATGGTAATGGCACAACTCGGTATTTTATCAATGATTGCGGCATTAGTAATTATGTTCGGAATATTTGCCTGGCTTAACCGAAAACAACTTAAATCGGAATCCGGTGATGTGTGGCAAAGTGTTTGGCTTTCAGTTGTTCGTAAAGCACTGTATTCCTTAAACAGAAAAAGTTTAGAAGAAAGAAATTGGCAACCGAATATTACTTTATTCAGCGGAGGAGAAGGTAAAAGACCTTATTTGCTCGAATTCGGTAAAGATTTGGTCGGACGCTACGGATTATTGTCAAACTTCGATTTATACGAATCCAAAGATAAAAAATATTTATTTCCGAAACACTTACAAGCAAATCCTGACGAAAACGGGAATTTAAAAGGTGTTTTTACTCGCCGGCAAACATGCAGCGATATTTATTCCGGTATTGAAACAATAATAAGTACATACGGTTTCTCGGGAATTGAACCGAATACCGTATTAATGGGATGGATGAGACAGAGTAAAAATCCTGTTCGTTTTTCGCAAATGATAAAACGAATTAATGAATTGGATGTTAATTTGTTATTGATGGATTATGATAAAAGATACGGTTTCGGAAAATATAAAACAATTGATATTTGGTGGAGAGGTTCCGGAAATAACGGTAATTTGGCTTTACATTTAATGAAATTTTTGTGGGCTTCCGAAAATTGGAAAAATGCACAATTGCGGCTTCTAATCGGAAACCCGAATAACGAAAAAGCTGAAAAAATAAGAAGACATGCCGAACAAATTCTCAATAATATGAGAATTGAAGCGGAAATAATAATTATTAACAATCAAATTCAGCAAAAGCCTTTTTATGAGCTTATCAGAACAGAATCTTTAGAAACCGATTTAATTATTCTGGGACTGCCTGATATTAAGGACGGACAAGAGGAAAAGTTTGTAAATGATACAAGCGAATTAATGTATCAGATAGGAACGGTTATTTTAATAAAATCATCATCGCAATTCAAAAACTTAAACTTAGGGTTGAAATATATTTCTTCCGAAGAAGAACAAAATAAAATAATTTCAACTGTTGCAGATTTGTCTGTAACAGAAGAACTTATATTGCCTGATAATCCGGTTTTAGCGGAAAATATTCGTTTGATTACAGAGCAGATTACCCAATTTGATGATATTTATAAAGATTTATTAAATGAAAGTTTTGCTCCGTCTTTTAATTTCATCGATAAAATTATTAAAGAAACAGAAACTGTTTTAAATGATCGAATAAGTCTCTTAAACCGAGAGAATTACGATAATTTAAAAGATTTAACAGTCGGACTTGATAAATTATTGAAAATCATACAATCTATTGTGCGTGATTATAATACAAAGATAATTCCGATTCAATCCGAATTGTTGGAAACAACTTATAATTCTGTTAAGGAAAAAATAATCGGTGTTATTGACGATTTGCCGGATTATTTGTTCTGTAAATACTCCGAGGATGATTTAACCGTTAATCCTGATGATGATTCTGATTTGAAAAAATTTAAAAACAGGAATCGTTTAAAAATAAAACTGAATAAAAAATCAATTTCTTATAAAATAAAGTTTAAAGAAATTGTAAAACAATATATTCCGCTTGAAAATCTTCAGGTTTATAACGAAACCGGGAAAAAAACCGGAATGCTTCATATTCAGTTTATTATTGAATTACAAAAGTTAATTAAAAATGTAAGAACCGGCATTTTGAAATTACAATCGGCTCAAACAAACGGAAACTCAGATGATGAAAAAGTGCTGACAATTATTTCTGACATACAGGAAGAAATAGAATTTATAAATACGATAAAACACGATGCCGTAAAATCAGTTTATCAGTTTTTACATGGTAAGAATATCGGAGTTCTTAATAAAATAAGTCAACAGATAAGTGAAATTCATCCGAACAGGTATATAAAAAAAGTAAAAAAGCAAAATGAAATTGAAAAGCTTAGGATTCAATTAACGGGAATACCGAAATTTTGGAAACGAAATGAGCAATTGTTATTAAATTCTTGGAGTTTGGAATTGCTGTTTATGGAATTTGAAAATAGAATGTATCGAATTTTAAATAAGTCGGTTAATTCTGTTGAATTGCTTATGAGAGAGTTGGTTCTGTCAAAAATTATTGTATTGAAACAAGCATTTAACAATTTTTTAAAAGATTTTTCAAAAAAGCACAAAACAAGCTTTCAAAAAGTTGAATTTTCGGACTTGTCAAATAAAAATGAACTTGCCTGTAAATTCAATGATTTACTGATTTCAGGATTTGAAAAATTCAAATATTTAATTGAACGATTTCCCGAAAAAATTGAATTACTCACTGATGAGGCTTTCAATAATATTACCGAACATCAATTTGAGGATATTGATACTATTGAAGTTTCAGTTCCTTCGATGCTTGATTTTGTGATACAAACCGAGTTGAATGAACCGCTTACCGAGATGGCAAAAAATATGCCCGAAAATGTTTCGGAGTCAGAACAAGCCGTACATAATATACAAAGTCTAGTACTTTTTACTTTATTTGATAATGAAGGTAAATTAATTGATAATGAGAATAATACGCCGACTGAAGTGCTAAGATTTATTTCAGAACAAATTAAGAAATTAGAAGAAGCTGAAAAACAAATCGAAGATGAGATTATTACGGTTCACCGGAAAGTAAATGAACGATTAAGCGAAGTTTCCAATCATTTGAATATTTATCTGTTGATTAAAAATGCAGGAGAAAGTAAAATTTTTGCAAAAAAGAAAATTACCGAAGAAAAAAAGAAGAAATTCATTGACAATAAAAAGAAAATACTGTCGAAAAAAACAAATACTTTTGGTTTTTTAACGCGTAAAAAAACTCAACCCGAAAAAAACGTATCGAAAGTAAAGCGAACACTCGATTTGGTATTAAGTGTTTCTCCGCAAAATGAAATTTTTGATAAATTGCCTTTTTACTATCAACAATTGTTTTTAAGAGATGAAAATTTTAACACAGATTTTTTTGTTAATCGCACTTATGAAATTTCTCAATTGGAAGAAACTGTTAAACGCTATGATTTAGGGTACAAAGGCGGAATTTTAATAACCGGAGAACCCTATTCCGGAAAATCCTTTTTGTCGTATTATTATGCTTCTAAGTATCAAAAAAACAGAAATTTATATGTAGTAAAACCGCCTGTTGAAAGTTCTGTTTCACTTAAAAAGTTTGATGCAGTTCTTGATGAAGTACTCCGTAATAAAACCATCACTTTAAAGAAATTTTCAAAAATAAAAGAAGGAAGCATTATTTTATTTGATGCAGTAGAATTGTGGTGGGAAAATTCCGAAAGCGGCAATCTGATAATTAACAAAATAAAAGAGTTAATCCGTTTGCACGGACATAAAATCTTATTTATCGTTAATGTAAACAAATATGCTTTAGAAGAATTGAATAAATCTTCGGATTTCGAAAATTATTTTTTAAATATTATCAATTGTATGCCTTTTTCATCTTCATTTATGGCAGATGCAATTTTAAAACGCCATAATGCGGGCGGAATTCTGTTTGTTTTTAAGGGGAAATCTCAAGATTATATAAAACCTGTTGACACAGAAAATCTGTTTGAAAATTATACCTCTTTTACCGACGGAAATATCGGAACCGCTGTATTTTCTTGGATTTCTCAAATAAAAGATTATTCGCAAAATACCATTCGTATAAAATCTCCGGAAAATATTAATACATCAGCTTTAAGCTATTTTTCTGATGATATTAATGAAATATTAAAACAATTTATACTGCATCGTCGATTAAGTGTGAAAAAATTATCAGGAATTTTGCAAAAAGAAGAAGTTTCGGTTATTGATAATTTTGCATTTTTAAAACGCTCCGGTGTTATTACGGAATTTGTAAAAGAGATATTTGAAATCAACCGATTTTTATATATTCACATTAAAAGGCATCTGAAAAGTAAGAAATTGATATAAACTTTCAACTTTAAGAATTTCCGCTTTACACAGTTTTTTGGATAGGGCTTGCCTTTAGATTTGTAAAGTTATTTTTAAAGAAAAAAGTATAATTTAAAAATATATGATAATGATGATGATGAATTTTCTTTTTTGTTACTTTTTTCTTTGTTAATAATTGTAATTTTGTTAATAACTAAAAA
>JAJRUH010000015.1 GCA_024277895.1 Bacteroidota bacterium
CATTCGGAAATACAATACCCACTTCTTATTTGCGTCTTGTTCCGCATCAGGAAGCACCTACCATGGTTTGTTGGGGCGACAGTAATCGCTCGGTTTTAGTAAGAGTTCCGCTTGGTTGGATTGCAAAAACAAATATGATAAAAGATGCAAATCCTCAAGAAAGAGGAAAAGTACCTTATGTTACCGGAAAACAAACAGCTGAATTTAGAGCACCGGACGGATCAGCAGATTTATATCATTTAATTGCAGGTTTGATTTTAGCTGCCAAAGAAGGTTTGCTTAATCCTAATTCATTAAAAGAAGCAGAAAATCTTTATGTTAACGTAAATATTTTTGACAATAAATATAAAAATATTTTAGATAAACTTTCGGCTTTACCCGCTTCTTGTTCTCAATCAGTTGCTTATCTTACAGCGAAAAGAGATTTTCTTGAAAAAGACGGTGTTTTTCCGAAAGGCACTGTTGATGCTTTTATTTCAAAACTCAAATCTTTCAATGATGAAAATTTAAGTGAAGAATTATTCGGGAAGAAAGATGAAATTAAAAAATTAGTTGATAAATATATTCATTGTATGTAAAAAAAAGAGACAGCTTGCAGTTGTCTCTTTTTTCAGTAACTGTTTATTAAAATATTCATAATTACATTTCGGCAATCAACCCTTCAATTATTTTAGTCATTTTCGGCTCAACTGATCCCGCAACATCTTGTACTTCTTCATGAGTTGTTTCTTCGTTTGGATTTTCGGGCTCACTTTCGTTGGTAATGACAGACATACCGAAAATCTTCATTCCCTGATGATGAGCAACAATAACTTCCGGAACAGTTGACATTCCGGTTGCATCGGCTCCGAAAATTCTGAACATTTTATATTCTGAAGGTGTTTCCAGCGTAGGGCCGGAACTGCCTATATAAACACCTTTTCGAACTGAAATTCTTCCGTTGTTTGCAATTCTTTCGGCAATTTTAATATATTCGGCATTATAAACTTTGCTCATATCAGGAAAACGAGTTCCCAATTCATCAAAATTCTTTCCTCTTAAAGGATGTTCGGGGAAGAAATTTATATGGTCGGTAATTATCATTAAATCTCCTTGATTAAATTTAGGATTTAAACCTCCTGCGGCATTTGAAACAATTAAATTCTTTACTCCCAAAAAGTGCATTACCCTTACCGGAAAAGTAACTTCTTTCATACCGTAGCCTTCATAAAAATGAAAACGTCCCTGCATCGCAACAACATTTTTACCGGCAAGTTTTCCGAAAACTAATTGTCCTGAATGTCCTTCTACCGTTGATACCGGAAAATTCGGAATATCTTGATATTTAATTTTTACGGTATCACTTATTTTATTGCCCAAACCGCCCAATCCGCTGCCGAGTATTATTGCAACTTCCGGCTCAACCGTTATTCTTGATTTTAAAAAATCTGCTGTTTGTTTTATTTTTTTTAACATAACTTATTCATTTTAATTAAATATCCGTAAAATTAATAATTAGTTCCGGAGAAACAAAATATCGAATTAAATCAATTCTTATTTTTAACTTAAAATATATATTTTTACCGATATTTATTTTATTGTTTTTGTTTTGAAAAATAGATAACATGACAGAAAAAGTTAAGAAATACCAACTAAAAAATCATATCAGAATCGTAACTGCAGCTTCACTTTTTGACGGACACGATGCGGCAATAAATGTTATGAGAAGAATAATTCAGTCCACCGGAGCGGAAGTTATTCATTTGGGTCATAATCGTTCTGTGCAGGAAATTGTTGATTGCGCCTTGCAGGAAGACGTGCAGGCAATTGCAATAACTTCTTATCAGGGCGGGCATATTGAATTTTTTAAATATATGAAGGATTTATTGGTTGAAAAAGGACGTCCCGAAATTAAATTATTCGGCGGCGGCGGCGGTGTTATTCTTCCTGAAGAAATAAAAGAACTTCAAGATTACGGTATTACTCGAATTTATTCGCCGGATGACGGCAGAAAAATGGGATTGCAGGGAATGATTAACGATTTGCTCGAAAAATCAGATTTTCAGCCTGCTACAAATAAAGTTCACGATATTAAGAAACTACGAAATAAAAATATTAATACAATTGCAAGATTAATAACAACTGCCGAATGTTGTAAGGATAAAATTGCCGAAGATTCGGAGAAAATTAAAAAAATTGCAAAAGAAAGAAAAATCCCTGTGCTGGGTATTACCGGTACCGGCGGTTCCGGAAAATCATCACTCGTTGATGAAATTGTTCGCAGGTATCTTACTGATTTTGAGAATAAAACAATTGCAATAATTTCTGTGGATCCTTCGAAACGTAAAACCGGCGGAGCATTACTTGGTGACAGAATCCGAATGAACAGCATTAATAATGAGCGAGTTTATATGCGCTCTCTGGCAACACGTCAGGCAAATTTGTCGCTTTCGCCTTATGTTCACGATGCAGTAGATATTGTGAAAGCAGCCGGATATGATTTAGTTATTTTGGAAACTTCAGGTATAGGGCAATCCGACACGGAAATTACCGATCAAAGTGATGTTGCGATGTATGTAATGACTCCCGAATACGGTGCCGCAACTCAACTCGAAAAAATTGATATGCTTGACTTTGCCGATATTATTTCCATAAATAAATTTGATAAAAGAGGAGCTTTGGATGCTCTGCGTGATGTAAAGAAACAATATCAGCGAAATCATGAAATTTTCGATAAAGATGTTGATGAAATGCCCGTATTCGGAACGGTAGCATCACAATTTAATGATGCCGGAGTTAATGAATTATATGTTGTATTAATGAAATTAATATCAGAAAAAACCGGTGTTAATTTTAAAGGAAGTTTCAGCTTGACGGATAAAATGCAGGAAAAATTACAAATAATTCCGCCTTCGCGTGTCAGATATTTATCTGAAATTTCAGAAACTATTCGAGATTATAACGATTGGACAGAAAAGCAAGCTGAAATTGCCCGAAACCTTTTTGCTTACAAAATGACCTTCGAGCGTCTGCAAGACCTCGAAGCGTCTAAACAAATAGATGAACTTTACAAAAAAACAGAACTCGATCTTGATCCGCACAATAAGCAAATTATCGAAAATTGGGACGAAAAAATTAAGAACTATGCCGGCGATGAATTCGTTTATCAGGTAAGAGGAAAAGATATAAAGGTGAAGACATACACTGAAAGTTTATCTCATTTAAAAATACCGAAAATTTCTTTACCGAAATATAAAGATTGGGGCGAAATCTTGAAATGGAACTTACGCGAAAATGTTCCCGGTGAATTTCCTTATGCCGCAGGTGTTTTTCCTTTCAAGCGTGAAGGTGAAGATCCTACGCGTATGTTTGCCGGAGAGGGCGGACCTGAAAGAACCAACAAACGATTTCATTATGTGTCGCTCGGAATGCCGGCCAAAAGACTTTCAACGGCTTTTGACAGTGTTACCTTATACGGCGAAAATCCGGACAGAAGATCTGATATATACGGAAAAATAGGAAATTCCGGAGTTTCAATCGCATGTTTAGATGATGCTAAAAAACTCTATTCGGGCTTTGAACTCACAAACCCGAAAACATCGGTTTCAATGACAATCAACGGACCTGCACCTATTATGACAGCTTATTTTATGAATGCCGCAATTGACCAAGAATGCGAAAAGTATATTAAAGCCAACGGATTAGAAACTAAAGTTGAATCAATAATTAATAAAATTTATAAAGCAAAAGGAACTAAACGACCCGAATACCGCGGTAATTTGCCCGAAGGTAATAACGGATTGGGTTTAATGCTTCTCGGAGTAACCGGAGATATGGTTATGGAGAAAGATGTTTATGAGAGAATAAAAACTGAAACAATTTCTAAAGTCAGAGGAACTGTACAAGCCGATATTCTTAAAGAAGACCAGGCACAAAACACTTGTATTTACTCTACCGATTTTTCATTGAAATTGATGGGGGATATGCAGGAATATTTTATTAATAATAATATAAGAAATTTTTATTCGGTATCAATCTCGGGTTATCATATTGCAGAAGCAGGAGCAAATCCGATAACACAACTTGCTTTTACCCTCTCTAACGGCTTCACTTATGTGGAATATTATGCTTCGCGCGGAATGGATATTAATAAATTTGCACCGAACCTTTCATTCTTTTTTTCAAACGGAATTGATCCGGAATATTCTGTTATGGGGCGTGTTGCACGGTTAATTTGGGCTAAAGCGATGAAGAAAAAATACGGAGCTGATGAACGTTCGCAAAAATTAAAGTATCATATTCAAACATCGGGGCGTTCGCTTCATGCACAAGAAATTGATTTTAACGATATTCGTACAACTTTACAAGCTCTTTATGCTATCTATGATAATTGCAACTCTCTGCATACCAATGCTTACGATGAGGCAATTACAACGCCTACCGAAGAAAGTGTAAGGCGTGCAATGGCAATTCAACTTATTATAAATCATGAACTCGGTTTGGCAAAAAATCAAAATCCGCTGCAAGGTTCTTTCATTATTGAAGAACTTACCGATTTGGTTGAAGAAGCAGTTTTATCCGAATTTGACAGAATTACGGAAAGAGGCGGAGTTCTCGGAGCAATGGAAACTATGTATCAACGAAGTAAAATTCAGGAAGAAAGTTTGTATTATGAGAATTTAAAACATTCGGGAGAACTTCCGATTATGGGAGTAAATACATTTCTTTCGTCAAAAGGTTCGCCTACGGTAACTCCCGGAGAAGTTATTCGTGCAACGGAAGATGAAAAAGAATATCAAATTATTATGCTTGAGCAACTTCATAAAACACAAGCAAAAACTTGCCCCGAAGCATTAGAAAACTTGAAGAAAGCAGCAATTCATAATCAAAATATTTTTGCTGAATTAATTGAAACTTCTAAAGTTTGCTCAATAGGGCAAATAACAGGTGCTTTATTTCAGGTAGGCGGGCAATACAGGAGGAATATGTAAAGAATATAAAAGTATAACAAATTTAGTATAGATAAAAAAATATTGTTCTGAATAATCAAATTATTATCTTTGAATTTTATTTCATAAAATTAATTTATAAATCATAATTTACATTCATAATTAAAAAGATATGGCTTTTAAAAATATAAAACCCGGTGTCGTTACAGGCGACGAAGTTCAAAAATTATTTAAAATCGCAAAAGATAATCAATTTGCGATGCCTGCTGTTAATATTGTAGGATCACATTCGGCAAATGCCGCACTTGAAGCTGCCGCAAAGGTAAATTCACCTGTTATGATACAGCTGTCAAGCGGAGGTGCTCAATTTTTTGCCGGTAAAAGTTTACCTAATGATAATCACGAAGCTCAAATACTCGGCGGTATTGCCGGAGCAAAATATGTTCATGAAGTTGCTGAAGCATACGGAGTTCCTGTAATTATGCATACCGACCATGCCGCAAAAAAACTGTTACCTTGGATTGACGGATTATTGGCTGCCGGTGAAGAATATTTTAAAACATATGGTGTCCCTTTATTTAGTTCGCATATGCTTGATTTATCCGTTGAAACTTTGGAAGAAAATATTGAAATTTCTGCAAGATATCTTGAACGTATGAGTAAAATGGGTATGACATTGGAAATAGAACTCGGTGTTACCGGCGGAGAAGAAGACGGTGTTGACAATGAAGACATTGACAGTACAAAACTCTATACCCAGCCGGAAGATGTTGCCTATGCGTATGAACGATTGTTGAAAATAAGTGATAAATTTACTATTGCTGCCTCTTTCGGTAATGTTCACGGAGTTTATAAACCCGGAAATGTTAAATTAACACCTAAAATCCTCAAAAATTCGCAAGAATATATTCAAAAGAAATTCAATACCGGTGAAAAACCCGTAAATTTTGTTTTCCACGGAGGCTCCGGTTCAACACATGAAGAAATTAAAGAAGCTGTTTCGTACGGAGTAATTAAAATGAATATTGATACTGATACACAATGGGCATTTTGGAACGGTGTAAGAAAATACGAAGCTGCAAATCACGATTATCTGCAAACTCAAATAGGAAATCCCGAAGGCGATGATAAACCTAATAAGAAAAAATATGATCCCAGAGTTTGGACGAGAGAAGGAGAAAAATCTATGGCGGAAAGATTAATGATTGCTTTTGAAGATTTGAATTGTATTAACCGAAATGAACTTCTTTAATTGTATATTGATAATTAAATAGTGATTATTTTTAATTCTTTGAATATTCAAAGAAATCTCAAACTTTTAAGTATAAAATAGTCAATAATAAATATAAAATTTAAAAGATGGCAAAAGAAAATGCAGGTTGGTTTACACGTACCGAACAGGGTATTATTACTGATACAAAAGATAAAAAAGAAATTAAAGAAGGGCTTTGGTATAAATGTCCCGAATGTAAAAAAATTATTCCGACCGAAGATCATGAAGCAAATTTGAATGTATGCGAATGCGGCTATCATGCAAGAATTCCTGCTGTTAAATATTTTGAAATTTTATTCGATAATAATAAATATTAAGAACTGTTTAAAAAATTAACATCGGCTGACCCGCTTAATTTTGTCGATACAAAAAAATATATCGACAGAATAAAAACGACACAAAAAAAAACAAAATTGAAAGATGCAATTACCGTCGTTACAGGTGAAATTGAAAAACAAAAAATTGTAATTGCTGCTATGAATTTTGAATTTATAGGCGGTTCAATGGGAGCAGTTGTCGGCGAAAAAATTGTACGTGCCGCAGATTTTGCATTAGAAAACAAAATTCCCCTGATGATTATATCAAAATCAGGCGGAGCTCGTATGATGGAAGCAGCTTTTTCGTTAATGCAAATGGCAAAAACTTCTGCAAAATTAGCTCAGCTTTCCGATGCGAGAATACCCTATATTTCATTATTGCTGGACCCTACAACCGGCGGAACTACGGCTTCATTTGCAATGTTGGGAGATGTTAATATTGCAGAACCCGGAGCATTAATCGGATTTGCCGGACCCCGTGTTATACGAGACACTGTCGGACACGACTTACCCGAAGGTTTTCAGCGTTCTGAATTTGTTCTGGAACATGGTTTTTTAGATTACATTGTTGAACGTAAAAATTTGAAAGAAACAATCTCAAGACAAATAAGAATGTTTGCAAATTAAGATTTAAAAATATAATCTGTCTTTTTTTATCACTAAAAATTATTTTGATGAAGTTATTTATTAAATTATTAATTACATTATTTGTATTTTTATTTATAAATGTTTCAAAAGCTCAAAATCTTAAACTTAATATAAAGCTTTCAAATTATTCTAAAAAAATAAAAGACGGGCATGCTGATATTAAAGTTTCCGGCGGGAAAGAACCTTATACTTATAAATGGTCCGACCGATCAACGGCATTAACATCATTTATTGCCGAAGGATTAACAGAAGGGAAAGATTATAAGGTAGTTGTAACGGATGCTGACGGACTTAAAGACAGTATTAATTTTATTATTGAAGCAAAATCTGCCGATGAAAAAATAAATTCCTTTTTTGTACCTTTAGTTGCCGCACTTGAAAAAGTTTTGATGTTTGATATCTTTAAAACCTTGCATTTATACAACCCGGTTTTGCACGATAATAACGGAAATGTTTTATATTATCCCAACGGTGATGTTAAAACAATGTCTATCCCTTTTGTTGTGGTTTGGTTGATATTCGGGGCTCTGTTTTTTACTGTTAAGATGAAATTTATTAATTTCAAAGGATTTAAACATGCTATTCAACTTATTAGAGGATTTTATGATAAACCGAAAGATAAAGGTGAAGTATCACATTTTCAGGCATTAACAACTGCATTATCGGCAACAGTAGGTTTGGGAAATATTGCAGGTGTTGCCATTGCTGTAACTTTGGGCGGACCGGGTGCTACGTTCTGGATGATTGTTGCCGGTTTGCTTGGTATGGCTTCTAAATTTACGGAAGTTACTCTCGGAGTAAAATACAGAAATATTGACGAAGACGGTCGTGTAGCCGGCGGACCGATGTATTATTTAAGTAAAGGTTTGAAAAAGAGAAATTTGGGTGGTCTCGGAAAAGTCCTTGCTGTAATTTTTGCAGTACTTGTTATCGGCGGTTCCCTTGGCGGCGGGAATATGTTTCAGGCAAATCAGGCATTTTCTCAACTCTCGGGAAAACTTTCGCCTTATATTGTTGATATTCAGGGATACGGAGCATATTTTGGTGTATTGCTCGCTATTTTTGTCGGAATTGTCGTAATCGGCGGAATTAAAAGTATTGCAAATGTTACCGAAAAAATTGTTCCTTTTATGGCATTCTTGTATGTTATTGCAGCACTAATAATTATTGGTATGAACATTTCACATACGCATGAGGCATTTCTGCTGATATTTAGAGGTGCATTTTCTGCCGATGCTATGAAAGGAGGAATAGTCGGTGTGTTAATTGTAGGCTTTCAACGTGCGGCATTCTCAAATGAAGCAGGTGTCGGTTCAGCATCAATTGCACATTCTGCAGTTAAAACAGACAGACCCGTAAGTGAGGGTTTTGTGGCTCTGTTAGAACCTTTTATTGATACCGTTGTGATTTGTACAATGACGGCTCTCGTTATTATTTTTACAGGGTTCTACAATCCTTCCGTTGCCGGAAATCTTGCCGGTGTTGAACTTACCTCAAAGGCATTTGACAGTGTATTTCCTTGGTTTTCCTGGATACTGCTTCTTGCCGTTATTTTATTTGCCTTTTCAACAATGATTTCTTGGTCATATTACGGATTAAACGGCTTTAAATACCTTTTCGGAAGGTATTTCGGAAAAAGAAAAGTTACAAAAAATCTATATCTTATTTCATTGGTATATTATATAATTTTTTTAATTTTTGTTGTAATAGGCTCAGCTTCAAGTCTCGGTGCCGTTGTAGATTTTTCCGATTTTATGATTTTAAGCATGGCATTCCCTAATATTCTGGGGCTGTTAATTATGGCACCTGAAGTTAAGCAGGATATGGAACACTATTTTCGAGATTTAAAAAACGGTGTTATAAAACGGTTTAAATAGGGCTGCTGAAAAGTTCACAGGTGCATTAGATTTCAAGTTTATCGTTTGAAGTCGTATATAAATACTGTGAAATAAGAGAAATTTGAAAGATGGTGTGCCTGTGGGCAGCTAAAATATTTTACACAAGTGCAAGGAAATAGTATGAAATGAATTAAAAATCTTGCACTTGTATATGTAAATAATCTTGTAAGTAACTGAACATAAATATATTAGCGTTTTCAGCAAGTCCTAAATAATTGATAACTGATAGTTGTATTCAATAGTTATAACTTACATTAATAATTAAAAAAAAGTGTCCTTTAAAGAAGATCTGAAAGAATATTTTACATTTACAAAGGGCGAAAGCCAAGGTATTTTCGTTCTTTTAGTTCTTCTCGGTATCGTTATTATCATAAATTTTTCTGCAGAATTTTTCACGAAACAACCTACTAATGATTTTTCAAAATATGCAAAGCTGTTTGCAGAATTTAATTCTGATACTCTCAGCAATACAACGTATTCTCATTTATTAAAATACGATACTTTAAATCTTTTCAGGTTTAACCCTAATAATTTAAATAAAAAAGAGGCAGAACAACTTGGTTTGTCCGAATATCAATACCAAATGATACAAAATTATCTTGCTTCAGGAAGAAGGTTTAAATATAAATCTGATTTTTCTAAAATATATTCTGTTAATAACGAGCAGTTTATGTTACTTCGCACGTATATTGACTTGCCGGATAAAAATAATAAAAACAATTCTGAGTATAATGTTAAAAAAAACACCTCCGGACAGAAAATAAATATAAATTATTTCAATTTTGACCCGAATATTTTAGATGATTCCGGCTGGAAAGAATTAGGTTTTTCAGAAAAACAAATTGCTTCAATAAGAAAATATATAAATAACGGCGGAAAGTTTTATAAAAAAGAAGACTTAAAAAAACTCTATGTTATAAATGATAAAAAATATGCCGAATTAGAACCTTATATTAATATTCCTGAAAAAGAAAAGAACTTCGAAAAAAACATATCTGAAAAACATCAGGCGGTTGACATAAACAACTTATCTGCCGAAGAAATGAAAAAATACGGTAAATTTTGGCAATACAATGCAACACGTATTGTAAAATACAGAAATTTGCTCGGCGGATATTATAAAAAAGAACAATTATTGGAAGTTTACGGAGTTAAAAAAGAATACTATGATAAAATTGCCGAAGATATTGTAATTGATAAATCAAAATTAGAAAAAATTAACATTAATTTTGCAGAAGTTTCCGAACTCGGAAAACATCCTTATATTTCCTATCAAGATGCAAAAAAAATAATTGAATACCGTAATAAAAACGGATTCATTAACAATTTGAATATTTTAAAAACAAAAAATATTATACCTTCAGATTTATTTGACAAAATCAGTCCGTATTTGAAAGTTAAGTAGCTAAGATCAGTATTTTAAAGTTTATTAGTTTGTGCAAAGAAATTTGATATTTATAAACTTATCAGATACCGTAATAAATAAAATGAACCAAAGTACAACGGGAATTAACGTAGGGCTTGCTGAAAAGCTCACAGGTGCATTAGATTTCAAGTTTCTCGTTTGAAGTCGTATATAAATACTGTGAAATAAGAGAAATTTGAAAGATGATGTGCTGTGGGCAGCTAAAACATTTTACACAAGTGCAAGGAAATAGGGTTAAATGAACTAAAAACCTTGTACTTGTATATGTAAATAATCCTATAAATAACTGAAACACAAATACATTAGAATTTTTCAGTAAGCCCTAACGTATTTCTTATTCAAGTATATATTTTTGATTGAGAAATATTTTTCTTCTGAAAATAATTCCGAATTATAAAATATTTTATTCTAAATTTATTACTTTTACGCAACTTATCTAATAATATATATTAATAAATAAATTTCCTTTGAAATGAATTTCGACCTTTCCGACGAACAAAAAATGATAAGGCAAACCGTAAGAGATTTTGCCGAAAGAGAAGTAAAACCGCTTGCTCAAGAATTAGATAAAAAAGGTGAGTTTTCAGCAGATTTAACAAAAAAAATGGGCGAACTCGGACTTTTCGGAATGTATTTGCCCGAAAAATACGGAGGTCAAGGACTTGATACTCTTTCATACATAATTGCCGTTGAGGAACTTGCCAGAGTTGACAGCTCGCAAGCTGCAACATTGGCAGCACATAATTCGCTTGGTATAGGACCTTTATATTATTACGGCACCGAAGAGCAAAAAATGAAATACCTGCCGAAACTTTGTACAGGGGAACATCTTTGGGCTTTCGGACTTACCGAACCCGATGCGGGCTCGGATTCCAGAGGAACCAAAACAACGGCAAAACTTACAGACGGCAAATGGATAATTAACGGCTCAAAAATTTTTATTACCAACGGTGCTTCTGAATTAGCTGCCGGAGCATCAGTTCAAACTGTTTCTGAAGTAAAAGACGGGAGAAAAATATTTACGACAATAATTGTTGAAAAAGGCACACCCGGTTTTAATCAAATCCCTATGCACGGAAAAATGATGTGGCGTGCTTCAGATACAGCAGAACTATATTTTGATAACTGCAAAGTTCCGGAAGAAAATATTCTCGGAAAAAAAGGTCAGGGCTCAAAAATTATGTTAAGTACACTGGATAACGGCCGCTTATCTATTGCTGCTATGGGTTTGGGTTTAGCACAAGGAGCATTTGAAATGGCTGTGCAATATTCAAAAGAAAGAAAACAATTCGGTAAACCTATCTCTAAGTTTCAGGCAATTTCATTTCGACTTGCTGATATGGCTACTAAAATTGAATTGGCAAGAACACTTTTATATAAAGCCTGCTGGTTAAAAGATTCCGGTAAACTATTCGCTCAAGAGGCGGCGATGTCAAAATTATATTGCTCCGAAATAGCAAAAGAAGTTGCTGATGATGCTGTGCAAATTCACGGCGGTTACGGATTAATGAAAGATTACCCTGTTGAAAGATTTTACAGAGATCAAAGATTGTTGCAAATAGGAGAGGGAACTTCTGAAATCCAAAAATTAGTGATTTCCAGGAATGTATTAAAATGAAAAATATCAGTATAATTTTGTTTTTTTTAAAAAAATTTTTTATATTTATAGAAATTAATAATTTTGCCGTTCCAAATTTCTAATTTCAATTTAAAAAGGAGTATATTTATGATTAAAATTCCGGTAAAAGAAGGCGAAAGCATTGAAAGAGCTTTAAAAAGATTAAAAAGAAAAACTGACAGTACAGGTATTATCAAAGAAGTAAGAAAACGTAAAGAATTTGTTAAACCTTCAATACGAAAACGTCAGCAACAAATTAAAGCCAAATATGTTGAGCAATTAAGAAGAGAAGAAAACGAATAATATTGTTTTATAAATAACTTTTCCGAATTAATTATATTCGGAAAGGTTTCTTTCTTTTTTAAATGTAAATATTTACATTCTGAAAAGTTTATCGAATGCATAAGAAGAGTTTCTTAAAATATATAGAATACCAAAAAAAATACTCTTCACTTACAGTAAATTCTTATGCAATTGATTTAAATTCTTTTTACTCATTCTGTTTAAACAATAAGTTTATTGATTCGGAAGATGAAATAATTAAAGATTATAAAATTATCAGAAAGTGGGTTGCATATTTGTCAACTCAAAATCTGTCTTCAAAATCAATTAACAGAAAACTTTCAACATTAAGGTCATTTTATAACTTCCTGCAAAGAGAAAATAAAATTGATTCAAACCCTTTACTTAAAATAACACGATTAAAAACAGAAAAAACCCTTCCGGAGTTTATTTCTGAAGAAAAAATGGATTTATTGTTAGGCAGCACTGTTTTTTCGGATGACTTTGAAGGTGTAAGAGATTATCTGATTATTGAAATGTTATACGGAACAGGTATGCGGCGTGCCGAATTAATTAATTTATATTTAAAAGATATCGATCTTAAAAAAAAATACTTAAAAGTTACGGGGAAAAGAAATAAACAACGAATAATTCCGTTTCCTGATGAATTATCAGAATTAACAGAACAATATTTGCTGTTAAGACAAGAAATTCAAACTGATTCTGATTTTTTATTTATTACAAAGTCCGGAAAAAAAATTTATCCGAATTTAGTTTACAGAACGGTAGTAAAATATATTTCTTTAATAAGTACACAAAAGAAAAAAAGTCCGCATACATTAAGACATACATATGCAACACATCTTTTAAATAACGGAGCCGATATTAATGCTGTTAAAGAATTATTAGGTCATGCAAGTTTATCGGCAACACAAATTTATACACATAATACATTCGAAAAATTAAATCGTATTTATAAACAAGCTCATCCCAGAGCAAAAAAATGAAACACTATGGATATAAATATTAAAACAACAAATTTTGATGCAGACAAAAAATTAATCGACTTTGTAAAAACGAAGGTTAATAAATTAGATAAGTATTTTGACGGTATCATTCGTTCTGAAATTATACTGAATTTTGATAAATCAAAGAAAAAATTTACAGATAATAAAGAAGTTAAAGTTATTTTAGAAGTTCCGGGTTCTGATTTATTTGCAGAAAAAGGAGCTGTTACATTTGAAGAAGCTGTTGATACAGTGATAGATGCACTAGAAAAACAAATAAAAAAACATAAGGGAAAACTCAGACAATAAAAAATACTGAAATTCTTTTGTTTAATAAAATATTATTCTTTAAATTTGCAACCCGATTTTTGAGAGCAATTGAAAGTCGAAAAGTTCTTTAAGGAAATAATTTATCTCTAAATAAAAAGAAGAGTTTTTGCCGATATAGCTCAGTTGGCCAGAGCAGCTGATTTGTAATCAGCCGGTCGGCGGTTCGAATCCGTCTATCGGCTCTTTTTTGATTAGAAGGGGGGATTCCAGAGCGGCCAAACGGGGCAGACTGTAAATCTGTTGGTATATACCTTCGGAGGTTCGAATCCTCCTCCCCCCACTATCAAAAAGAGATTAAAAAGCGGGAGTAGCTCAGTTGGTAGAGCGGCAGCCTTCCAAGCTGCAGGTCGCGGGTTCGAGCCTCGTCTTCCGCTCTTTTTTTTTAGCCGATGTAGCTCAGGGGTAGAGCGTTTCCTTGGTAAGGAAGAGGTCATGAGTTCAATTCTCATCATCGGCTCTTTACGGGAAAGAACATAAATATATAAGAATAAAATATTTTTCACTTTATAATAATAAATAATAATCATGGCTAAAGAAAAATTTGACAGGTCCAAACCGCATGTAAATATTGGAACCATCGGTCACGTTGACCACGGAAAAACAACTTTGACTGCTGCTATTACTTTAGTTTTAAGTAAAAAAGGTTTGTCAGAGATTAAAGATTTTGATTCAATTGATAATGCCCCCGAAGAAAAAGAAAGAGGTATTACAATTAATACTGCTCACGTTGAGTATCAAACAGAAAAAAGACACTATGCACATGTTGACTGTCCCGGTCACGCTGACTATGTTAAAAACATGGTAACAGGTGCTGCTCAAATGGACGGTGCTATTATAGTTGTTGCAGGTACGGACGGCCCTATGCCGCAAACTCGCGAACACATCTTGTTAGCAAAACAAGTAAATGTTCCTAAACTTGTTGTTTTTATCAATAAAGTTGATATGGTTGACGATCCGGAACTTCTTGAACTCGTTGAAATGGAAATGAGAGAACTTCTTGATTTCTATGATTTTGACGGAGATAATACGCCTGTAATTTTAGGATCTGCATTAGGTGCTTTAAACGGTGAAGCAAAATGGGAAGATAAAGTTATGGAATTAATGGATGCCGTTGACGAATGGATACCGCTTCCTCCGAGAGATGTTGACAAACCTTTCTTAATGCCGGTTGAAGATGTATTCTCAATCACAGGCAGGGGAACCGTTGCAACAGGAAGAATTGAAACAGGTCTTATTCATACCGGTGAGGAAGTTCAAATTATCGGACTCGGTGCCGAAAAAATGAAATCTGTTGTTACCGGAGTTGAAATGTTTCGTAAAATTCTTGATGACGGACAAGCAGGAGATAATGTAGGTTTACTCCTCAGAGGTGTAAAAAAAGAAGAAATTAAAAGAGGTATGGTTATTGCTGCACCTAATTCCATTACACCGCATACGAAATTTAAAGCAGAAGTATATGTATTGAAGAAAGAAGAAGGCGGACGTCATACTCCTTTCCATAATCATTACAGACCTCAATTTTATGTGAGAACACTGGATGTTACAGGTGAAATTATGTTACCTGAAGGAACCGAAATGGTTATGCCCGGTGATAATGTTACCATTGAAGTAACTTTAATAACTCCTGTAGCTCTTGATAAAGGTTTAAGTTTTGCTATTCGTGAAGGCGGAAGAACTGTCGGAGCCGGTCAAGTAGTTGAAATTATTGAATAAGTAATACTAATTCAAAATTCTGAATTAATTCGGTAGTTTTTTGCTGCCGAATTAATTTGTTTATCAAACGGGAGTAGCTCAGTTGGTAGAGCATCGGTCTCCAAAACCGAGTGCCGGGAGTTCGAGTCTCTCCTCCCGTGCTAAATTTCAATTATGAAGATTAAAGGCTATTTAAAAGAAGCATATACAGAACTGGTAAAAAAAGTAACATGGCCTTCATGGTCTGAATTACAAAACAGTGCTATTGTAGTAATGATTGCATCATTTATTATAGCTGTTGTGGTGTATCTTATGGATATATCATTCAGTTTTATAATGGAACAAATATATAAGATGGTTTAAGGATATGAGCGAACAGACAGACAATACGGCAAAATGGTATGTCCTTAGAGCGATAGGAGGGAAAGAGAAGAAGGTGAAA
>JAJRUH010000016.1 GCA_024277895.1 Bacteroidota bacterium
AATTTGGTAGTTTTATCAAAATAAGTGCAAGGGTTTCAAGATGTTTTATTCAAAAACCTTGCACTTTATCGCAAAAACACAAGTATAAAGTATTGAATTACAATATATTTAGCGTTTTTCAGCAAGCCCTAAATTAAACGATTTTATAGTACAATTATTAAACAAAAAACCCTGCAAATTTCAATGCAGGGTTTTTATTTATATTAAGAAAGACTTTACTTTATCCCGAGTTGAGTTTTTACTAATTTTGTAACATCATCAGCATCAGAAGAGTACAATAAAGCATTTTTGTCAATAATAAATTTATAACCGTGTTTTTTTGCAACAGCTTTTAGTGCTGCATCAAATTTCTTTCTCACGGGTTCGTACAATTCTTTTTGTTTTTTGCCGGCTTCGGTTTGTGCGGAAACTTTAAACTTTTGAATGCGTTCACCCAAAGAATTTATTTCATCAACTTGTGCCTTTTTTAAAATATCACTCAATGTTGCTTCATTGGCTTTGTAATCTTTTACTTTAGCATTATATTCGTCTTGCAAACTTTTAATATGATCTTCTAATTGCTTTACAAAATGTGCATATAATGTATCGGCTTTTTGAGTTTCGGGCATCATTTTATAAACAGCTTGTCCGTCAATATGTCCGTATTTAAATTTTTGTGCGTTCATTCCGGAAAAACACACAACCAAAATCAATGTTAATAAAGTTATTTTTTTCATACCAATAAATTTTATTTTTTATTTAAAACGTACAAATATAAATATAAATTCTTTATTTTGATAATGAATGTGAAATAACTACTTTTGTACTTTCAATGGCAAGTCAAATAAAAAAACTGGCAGGGCAAACAGCTGTCTACGGCTTCAGCAGTATTATCGGCAGATTTTTGAACTATCTGTTGGTTCCGCTTTACACCAATTTATTTTTAACTTCACAATACGGCATTGTTACCGATTTATATGCGTATGCCGGCTTTCTGTTTGTATTACTCACATACGGAATGGAAACGTCTTATTTCAGATTTTCTGAAAAGCATCAAAATCCGGAAAAAATATTTACGACGGCTCTTAGTCCGTTTCTAATTACAACTTCTGTTTTTTTGTCTGCAGTTATCATTTTTGCACAACCGATTGCAAATATTTTAAGATATCCGGATCATAAAGAATATATTATTTGGTTTGCTCTGATTATCAGTTTAGACACATTAACTACCCTCCCTTTTGCGAAATTACGACGTGAAAATAAAGCCGTAAAATTTGCCGTTTTTAAGTTCATTAACATTGGCTTGAACATTGGTTTTAATCTGTTTTTCCTTTTGCTTTGTCCTTATTTACTGAAAAACAATCCTAATTCTTTTGTCTCTGCATTTTATTCCGGAAATATAGGAATCGGTTATATTTTTATTTCAAATTTAATTGCAAGTGCCGTTACCTTACTCTTGTTTATTCCTGATTTTTTCAAAATAAAATATACTTTTTCAAAAACAATTTTAAAACAACTTTTAATATACGGCTCTCCGCTTCTTTTTGCCGGTCTTGCCGGAATGATAAACGAAGTCATCGATCGTATTTTATTAAAGTACTTAATTGTTGTTCCCGCAGGTATTGAAAATGCTGATAAATATATCTTCTCTCAAATAGGAATTTACGGGGCAAATTACAAATTATCTATTCTGATAACCCTGTTTATTCAAGCATTTCGATATGCCGCAGAACCCTTCTTTTTCAGTCAGCAAAAAGAAAAAAATGCCAAAGAAATCTATGCCAAAGTGATGAACTTTTTTGTAATCTTCGGCTTAATTATTTTTCTCGGAATTATGCTGTATCTTAATGTTGCAAAACATTTTATTAATAAAAATTATTGGTCAGGTTTAAAAATTGTTCCGATTTTACTTTTTGCAAATTTATTTCTCGGAGTTATTTATAATTTGTCCGTTTGGTATAAATTAACCGACAAAACAAGATACGGTGCTTACATTGCGGGTATAGGAGCTTTTGTAACGATTATTTTAAATTTTATATTAATTCCGGAAATCGGTTATCTCGGTTCTGCATGGGCTACTTTTTTCTGTTATTTTACAATGATGATTGTTTCTTATTTTTGGGGAAGAAAGCATTTTAAAATTAACTATCCGATAAAGAAGATATTTTTTTATACCGTTATTGCTCTCGCTATTTTCTTTTTCTGTCGTTTTGCTCAGCTGTCAGGAACCAAAATGTATATTGTTCATACTCTGTTGTTTGTATTATTTCTTACTTTTGTTTCAATCAAAGAAAAATTATTCCTTTTCATTAAAATTCGCAAATAATTTGATTTTGTTCTCATTAACAAATGATACAAATCACATTTTATGTTGAAGAAATCATCTTTATATGGCTGAGAAACGCACATTAATATTACTTTTGCAATCAAGATAAAAACAGATGATATCAAATATTAGTTGCAGTACATGTATTATTAAATCTTCAGCTGCTAAAGCTTTAAGTCCTGAGCAACTGAATGAATTGGGAAACAACTGTGTTCAAATTGATTTTAAAAAAGGAGATGTTATTTTTAAAGAAGGAACTTTTTCGGTTAATATTACCTATCTCAGAGAAGGTGTTGTGAAATTACATACGGAAGGGAAAGCATCTCAAATTTTAAAAATTACAAAAGGTCCTAAATATTTGGGAATTCCTACAACTTTTGAAGAAAAAATTAATCATTATTCTGCAACGGCATTAGAAGATTCGCATATTTGCTTTATTCACACCAATATCTTCAAGTCCTTTATTGAAGAAAATAAAAAATTTGCCTATGAAATTATTGTTGAGTTGTGTAACAGTGAATTAGAACTGTTTCAAAAATGTGTCAATCGCACCAAAAATAATGTATACGGGAGATTGGCTCATGCTCTTTTGTTTTTTCAGGAAAAGATATACGAATCGAATTCTTTTCATCTGCCTTTATCAAGAGAAGAATTAGGTAATTTTATAAACATAACGCGCGAAAGTGTCAGCAGAGTTTTAACCGAACTCGATACAGACAAAATTATTAAAATAAAAGGAAAACAAATCGAAATTTTAAATGCCGATGCTTTAAGAAAATTAAGTGCTGTTTAAAACGAATTTGTTCAGAGAAATCTCTTCCGCAACGTGCAGTCAATAACGTTTTTTTTTATAATAGCTCGAATCCTTTATTTTCCGAGTAATTAAAATAAAAAATTATGAATAAACAACTTGTTTTTTATAATTGAAGAAATATTTAATACCTTTGAATAAGTTGGACTTGCTGAAAAGCTCAGATGTGCGTCTATTTTGGATTTTGTGAGATGTAGATGTATATAAATACTTCAAATTGAACAAAATACAAAAGATATGTGCAGCTGAGCAGCAAAAATTTGATAGTTTTATCAAAAAAAGTGCAAGGATTTCAAGATGTTTCATTCAAAAACCTTGCATTTTATCACAGAAATACAAGTATAAAGTGTTGAATTACACCATATTTAGCGTTTTTCAGCAAGCCCTAAGTAATATACTGAATTTATTATACAGTTTATCCGGTTCTTATATTAATGATAATGAATAAAGCTCCGAAACCTTTTGATTGCAGCTACTCTCCTCAATTTGCAGAACTTTTGCACAATTTAGGAATATCACTTATCATAAGGACATATGAAACAGAAAAAGTAATAATTTTGAGTTCTGTTGAAAGAGATAAAATAATACAATCATCCGTAACTTCTGACAATCTCGCAAAAATGCCGTATTCACCTTGTATATATAACGGAGAATTATATGTTTTAAATTCGACTTACGGAGAGCTTATTCGAATAAATATAAAAACGAAGGAATACGATAAAGTTTGTAATGTAGGAGGTTTTGCACAAGGAATGACCCGATATGAAAATTATCTGTTCATCGGGGTTTCAAAACTAAAACAAAAGCTTGATAATTTCAAAGATTTGCCCGTTGTTGAAAAACCTTTTACCGGAATCGTTGCCGTACATTTACCTTCCGGAAATATTATCGGTAAACTTCAATACAATATAAAAACTGATGAAATTTATGATATAAATATTTTGGAGAATACAAAAATACCGACATTATCAAAAGATACAGGAATATACAAATCTCCGGTATATTCTTCAGAAAAAAGAATAAAAAAATTTTTTTTAAAACCTAATAAAGAACTCAAATTTGAAATAATACAAAATACAACATCTCAAGAATTATTGAATCGGTTTCAGCATTTAATTTTTCCGCCTTTAGTAAAAAAACTGAAAAAAAACATTATTAAAGGAACACTTATTCCCTTTGTTGCTTATTTCGATAAAAGCCTCGCAGCTATGGCTGTTGCGGAAATCCGACCCGATAAAACCGCTGAATTACATTCTGTTTTTGTAACTGAAAATTTTCGCAACAAAGGATTAGCGGGAGAATTATTAAATATTATTGATAAAGTGCTGATACAGAACAGTATAAAATATGTGGATGTTGTGTATTCCGACACTTACGAAGGAATTGATATAACAGAAAAATTGCTGCTTAAAAACGGTTATTTACAGCCGAAGCGAACAGTGCAAAATATTATTCTTAATATAGAAAATGTATTAAAAGCCGAATGGATAAAAAATTCCGTAAAAAATGAAGAGAATATTCAGATTATTAATTTTTCGGAACTTTCGCAAGAAGATAAAAAAGAAATATTAATTTCGGAAAAACAGAAAAAATTTCCGGCTTATCTCAGACCCTTTCAAATGCCTGAATTCATAAATCCTAAAATAAGTAAATTTGCAAAATACAATAATAAAATTGCAGGATGGTGTATTTTGCATAATGTAAACAGCGAAACTTTGCAGTGCAGTGCGTTATTTGTTTTTGATGAATACAAAGAAAAATTTATAAGTAAAAAACTTATGGCAAAGGCATTTTCAGATATGAAAAACATAAAATATACAACGTATCAACTACAAAATGATGACAAATTTATCGTAAACTATTTAAACAGTTTATTTGCAGAAAATAATGCAATCAAAAAAACTTTTTACACAATTGCCGCAAGAAAATACTATAATAATATTATTAACTAAATTATTTAATTATGAAAAAGAAATATTTATTTGTTAACGGATTTCAAAAGTGGAACAGCTTGGTTTATAAATTTTACAAGCTGTATAAAAGAATGAGATTACTGCACTCCGGTAATAAACTTACCGAAAGAGAATATTCTCGATTAAATGAAAAAATGAAAAAACTTTATAAGCGTCTTGAAAAGATGCAATATAAAGTTGGTATCAGAATTGCCGGAACAGCTCTTGCAATAATGCTTTCAGCAAGTGTCGGACAAGCACAAAATTTTGCTTCCCCGGTAAAATTACAAGGAATAAGTAAAGATATTAACGTTACCGGCGAAGCAAATCCGGTATTTGCAGATGTTGACGGCGACGGCGATACAGACTTGTTTACAGGAAATACCTACGGTGAAATTCTTTTTTATAATAATGACGGTAACGGCGTATATACGGCTCAAGGTAATTTACAAGCCGACGGGTCGGATATTAATTTGGGAACTGTTGCAAGTCCGAAATTTGCTGACCTTGACGGCGACGGTGATTTAGATTTATATATCGGCGATACCGACGGAAAAATACGATATTATGAAAATGACGGAACCGGAACATTTTCATATATCGGATTTTTACAGGCAGATGCAATTGATATTGACGTTAACGGAACTGCAAAATTTGCATTTGAAGATATTGACGGAGATAATGATTTAGATTTATTTATCGGTGATTATTATAGCGGCGGAGTCGGGAATAAATACGGATACATTAAATATTATCAAAATGACGGCAACGGAGTATTTACGGCAAACGGTAACTTGCAGGCAAACGGAAGTGATATACATATTGATTCTTCCGTAAACCCTAATGTAAGTCCGGCATTTGCAGATACAGATAAAGACGGAGATTCAGACTTATATATTGCAAGTGATAATATGAATGTAATTTATTATGAAAATGACGGAACCGGAACATTTGCAGCCGGAACAAATATGCAAGCCGATGATATTGATATACATACTAAATTTGCACACCCTTCAATTGATTTTGCAGATATAAACGGAGACGGAAACGAAGATTTGTTCATAGGCGGACAATTTGGTTTCATTGAATATTATAAAAATAACGGAGACGGTACTTTTTCTGATGAAAGTTATATGCAGGAATTAAATACCGGAGATATTAAAAACAGATATACAAGTCCGACATTTGCAGACCTTGACGGCAACGGAATTTTAGATTTATATACAGGAACTTTAAGAAATAACTTGTTGTATTTCCCGAATGACGGAAATATGCTTTTTGGTTTTCACACAAACGTAAAAGAAAGCGGGAAAAGTATAATTATCGATAATAATACAAACCCTGCCTTTGCAGATATTGACGGCGACGGTGATTTAGATTTATATATAGGTTCTGATAACGGCAATATTAAATATTATGAAAATAATAACGGAGAATACACTTTACAAGGAAATTTACAAGCCGACGGAAGTGATATTAATTTGGGTGCGGTAATATATCCGACTTTTGCAGATTTTGATAATGACGGAGATTTAGATTTATTTATCGGAGAAAATTCCGGAAATATCGGTTATTACAACAATAACGGAAGCGGTGTTTTTAGTTTTGTTTCACAAATTGAAGCAAACGGAAACACGATTGACGTAGGCACTGATGCAACTCCTGTTTTTGCCGATATTGACGATGACGGTGATTTAGACCTGTTTGTCGGCAGCAATTACGGAGATATTCATTATTATAAAAATAACGGCAGCGGCACACTTGATTCTATAGGGCTCTTACAAGCCGGAGGCAGTAATATTAATGTTACTTCATATTATAATCCTACTTTTGCAGATATTGACGGCGACGGTGATTTGGATTTATTTGTGGGAAATGATACCGGTAATATTTATTTTTATAAAAATCTCAGTTTCATTTCAAATGCAGGAGAAGATGCTGAAGAAGTTTGTTCAATGTCATATACTCTTAATGCCAATGAGCCCGATCCCGATAAAACAGGAACTTGGTCGATTGTATCATCAAATACAGGAACTTTTGATGATGTAAATTCATATAATGCTGTATTTACTGCAGATACAGAAGATACTTACATCCTAAGATGGACTGTCAGCGACGGTTCAAATACAGTTTCAGATGATGTTCAGATTATTTTCAGTCCCGATGCGGAAAATCCTACAATTACTTGTGTCGGAAATCAAGAAGTTAATGCAAACTCTAATCATAATTATATTGTTAACGGAACAGAATTTGACCCGGTGTCAACTAATGATAATTGTGCTGTGGCAAGTGTTATGAATGATATTAACTCATCAACAACTCTTGCTGCCGAAACTTTAAGTGAAGGTACAACAACCGTTACCTGGACTGTTTATGATGAAGCAGGAAATTCGTCAGTTTGCAGTTTTGATATTCTTGTTAATGCTTATGTCGGAATTAAAAATATTACCGGTTCAGGCATACATATTTTTCCGAATCCTGTAAATGATTTTGTAACTGTGGATATTAATAATCCGGCAAACAGCAAAAATGTAAAAATTCAAGTTTGTAATATTTTAGGAGAAATATTAATTGAAAATATGGTTTCACAGAATAAAGAAAAAATAGATTTATCTGAATTAAAACCGGGAATGTATATTGTTAATGTCTTGACAGATAACAGAATATTTACTTCAAAGATAATTAAAAAGTGAAATGTTTGCTGAATTGCTCATAAAATTTTAATGCAGAAGACTTGTTAATTTTATGCGAACTAAGGTTGATGCTGCATATGTTATAAACTGTTAAGCATTTATACGAGAATATATAGGGCTTGCTGAAAAACACTGACATACTTGTAGTTGATAGTCATCGTATCACTATTTCAATTTAATTAAAACAGGTTTAAACCTAACAGGCTGTTTGCTGACACATTGATACGATGACTTGCGGATTTAAGGTATTTATATACGACTTCAAACGAGAAACTTGAAATCTAA